>CAYXUO010000153.1:0-4525 GCA_964468335.1 uncultured Chryseobacterium sp.
GTAAGCCCAGAGCTGAATGACCAGCTTATGGCTGTCACGGCAATAACGATGTGTATCACTCCCATACTGCTCATTGTAAACGACAGGTTTATTAATCCCAGGTTCAACCCGGACTCCGGGGATCATACCGAACTGGGCATACCGGAAAATCTGGAACCCCGCAAGATCATCATTGTAGGTTTTGGGCATTTCGGAAGTACTGTCGGCCGCCTGCTGCGTGCAAATAAGGTTAAAGCAACCGTACTGGACCATGATTCGGACCGTGTAAAACTTTTGCGCAGCCACGGATTTAAAGTCTATTACGGCGATGCTACCCGGCTGCCAATCCTGCGTACAGCTGGCGCTGAAGAGGCAGAAATTCTGGTACTTTGTCTGGACGATCCCGAGGCCAATAAAAATATTGCAGAGATGGCAAAAGAGCATTTCCCGCAGCTCAGGATATTCGTACGTGCAAAAAACCGCCTGGACGCTTATACATTCCTGAATAATGGCATAGACAATATATACCGTGAGACTTTAGGTACCGCTGTGGACATGGCTGTAGATGTGCTGCACGCCAGCGGCATGCGGAAATATACGGCCAGAAGGCTTGGAAAGCGTTTTGAAATGATTGACAAAGCCTCTGTGCGGCAACTGGCCAGGGAACAGATGAAGGACGAAATGACTTTCACTACACAGGAGGCGCTGCAGCGGGAAGCTGAATTGCTTAGTCTGGACAGCATATCCATCGAAAATGCTGAATGGTTAGATCCTGAAAGCGAGGGCTCTAAGAACGAAGATGACCATGAAGAGCAAATTTCAAAAAACGGTTAATCCTAAGCTAAATTATACCTAATTTTGCATCCCGATTTACCTGTAAAAAATGAAAAACCCAGCCCTGTTCCGTCTTCACCTCATTGTATTTTTATGGGGGTTTACGGCCATTCTGGGTAAGCTCATTTCTGCCGAAGCCCAGATTCTAACTTTTTTCCGGATGGGTATAGCGGCTCTGTTTCTGTTTATTTACATCCGGTTTATACGGAAGGACAATCTGAACGTTTCCCGTAAACTGCTTTTTGGTCTCGTGGGCGTGGGTGGGTTCATGGCCCTTCACTGGCTGTGCTTTTTCCACTCCATAAAGGTGTCCAATGTGTCCATTGCTTTATGCTGCCTGTCGCTTTCCACCTTGTTCACTTCCATCCTGGAACCTATTGTTTTCAAAAGGAAAATAGATCTTTCGGAAGTGATTATGGGCATTGTGATAGTGGCCTGCATGGCCGTGATCTTTAATATTGAGCTGCGGTACAAAGAGGGGATCTTCTTCGGAATATTCACTGCATTATTCGGCACTGTGTTTTCTGTTTTTAACGGGAAACTTTACGGCAAAACAAGTTCCGGCAATATTATTTTCTACGAAATTCTCGGTGGATTTATGCTGATCTCACTGTTTTATCTGTTAACCGGTGAAATCTCCGAAGTTGCGCATATAAGCATGCGCGATCTTGCACTCATTACGGTACTGGCAGGCGTGTTTACAGCCTACCCAATGCTGGAATCCGTAAACCTGATGAAGTATATCTCGCCGTTCACTCTGGTATTGACGGTAAATTTAGAACCGGTGTACGGAATTATACTTGCTTTTTTTATCTTTGGTGAATCAGAACAGATGAGTCCGGTGTTTTATATCGCTTCATTTGTGATGATTACGGCTATTGTCATCAATGGAATATTGAAGTCCAGACAGGCCAGGAAGAATATAAATTACCAAAATCCATGAGGAAACTACTCTATCTACTTATTTTTACATCTGTTTGCACTCAGGCCCAGATCATAAGGAAATATTCCAACGAATTCCTGAATATTGGTGCCGGTGCCAGAGGACTGGCCATGGGAGGTGCCGTTTTAAGCAGCCAGGATGATGTGTATGCGCCGATGTGGAATCCTGCCGGACTTATGGGTGTGGAACGTGACTGGCAGGGGGCGGCCATGCATGCTGAGTATTTTGAGAGCATTGCCAAGTACGACTATATCGCTTATGCAAAACCTCTGGACAGCAAAGGAGGTGTTTTTGCAGTGTCTGTAGTTCGCCTGGGGGTGGATAACATCCTGAATACGACTCAGATGATTGACAGCGAGGGCAATATTGACTATGACAAAATCACCAAATTTTCTCAGGCCGATTATGCTGCATTGGTTTCATACGCCTTTCATCCCGGCGGCAATCACAAATTATCGGCGGGGGTAAATGCCAAACTGGTTTACAGAAATGTTGGAAAATTCGCCAGCGCCTTTGGATTTGGTTTTGATGTGGGAGCTCTTTATCACGCGGACAGCGGCTGGAAGTATGGCGCTATGCTTCGTGATGCTACCACAACGGTGAATTTCTGGAATGTAGATCAGAATGAACTTTCTACCATTGTAAATGGTGAGGAATTTAACCCTGCACCGGCAGATCAAATGGCAATCACAATGCCTAAACTTAACGTTGGTGCCAGCAGGAACTTTGAAGTGAGCCAAAATATCTCCATCCTTCCGGAAGCAGGTTTGAATATTGATTTCGCAAAAACAGCCGCGCTGGTCTCTACAGACTTTGCCAGCATTACACCTTATGCCGGTGCCGAGATGAATTACAATGACCTAGTTTTCGTAAGGCTCGGAGTAAACAGGTTTCAAACCATTACCGATATTGAGGACCTGAAACGTAAAGTTTCATTTCAGCCCAGCGCCGGTATAGGAATAAAATACCGCGGACTAACTTTGGATTATGCCATCACCAATTCCGGAATCGGCGGAAGCAACTTCTTCTCCAACTTCTTCTCGCTGAAATTCGACATGGGAGAATTCCGAAATTAATCCGTCGGAAGTCTTCTGATAGAATCAACCGATTCTTACGCTGGTCATACTAAGGCTTCCACCTATAAGTTCATCGTTAAACAGGGAAACATCATCAGATTTCTGCTTTAAACCTAAGGAGTAGATAAGCGGTAAATAGTGATCCAAAGAAGGTATGGCTGCCTTCAGGGCGGTTCCGTGCTTTTGATATTCAATCAGGTTTCGGAATTTACCGTCCAGAATCCAGTTATTGGTTTTTTCACGGGCTTCAATGGCCCAGTCCCAGCCGGCACCTACGGTGTTGATATTCCGCCAGTCAATAAGCCCCAGGTTATGCACAATATTACCGCTGCCAATAATGAGGATGCCTTTCTCCCGCAATTTTTGAAGGCGCCCGGCAAGTTCAAAGTGATATTCAGGAGGTTTTGTATAATCAATACTCATTTGTACCACAGGAATATCGGCCTCAGGATAAAGATGGCGTATAACCGACCACGCACCATGGTCGAGTCCCCAGCTGTGATCTTCCTGAACTTCCAGTGGCAGAAGCAGCGAGGTTGTTTCCTTCGCGAGTTCGGGGCTGCCAGGTGCCGGGTACTGAACTGCAAAAAGCTCATCCGGGAAACCTCCGAAATCATGGATGGTGGGAGGCAGATCCATGGCCGTAACTTTGGTGCCGTTGGTAAACCAATGAGCTGAGATACACAATATGGCATTTGGCGTCGGAATTTCGCGCGAGATATTTCTGAAACCCTGCACAAACTGATTCTCCTCGATCGCGTTCATCGGCGAACCATGACCCAGGAAAAGCACCGGCATTTTTTCGGAGCTTGGGAAATGAGCTGATATATTGGTTAAATCATTCAGATTCATTGTAATAAAATTTAATTATAAAAAAAAACCTGAAAATTATTAGCATAATTTCCAGGTCTATGGGTTAAGAGTTGAACTCTTTTATGCTTTTACAAACTGCAGTTCGCCTGCAATCTTCACTTCGTCGGAAACCATAACTCCGCCTGCTTCCAGGGCAGCATTCCAGTTCAGTCCGAAGTCACTTCTCTTAATTTTTCCCTCAAATGAAAAACCTGCTTTCGTATTGCCCCACGGGTCTACATTTATTCCGCCGAAGTCCACCTCCAGTTTTACCGGTTTTGTTACACCATTCACGGTAAGGTTGCCTGTGATTTCATCGTTGAGTGCATCGCTTTCAAAGGTAATTGTTGGGTTTACCTCAGCGTTGAAGAACTCCTCACTTTTCAGATGGGTGTCGCGGTCACTGTTATTGGTATCAATAGAATCGGTCTGTATGGTTGCGGTAACCTTTGCATTGCTGAAAGAATCGTCTTCCGCTTCCATTTCGGCCGTAAAGGATTTAAAAGATCCTTTCACATTGGAGATCATTAAGTGCTTTACTCTAAAGGTAATTTCACTGTGCGTTGGGTCTAAGTTCCATTTTGTTGCCATAATATTCTGTATTTTTGGTTTGTTAAAAATTTATAATACAAAGGTATCAGTTGGTCTGTTCCTGTGCATTGATGTAAGTTAAGAAAAGAAATTACACCTTATGATACAACGTGTAATAAAAAAACATGCGAAAAAATCTATAGTTAACGTTTCTTAACACCTTCAATTAAATTTCTTATTTTTAGGGCCTTAATGTTTAAATAATGAAATATTCAAAATTATCAATTTTCTTCGTAGGAATGGGCAGTAT
>CAYXUO010000154.1:0-4444 GCA_964468335.1 uncultured Chryseobacterium sp.
CTTTTTCCACCGCGATAGCCGGAAGGTATTCCGTAGTTCTCCCCGGAAAGCCGAATACGAAGGTGAAATCATTCTCCTGCTTGTCCTTTATTGATACCGGCAGGAAATGTTTGGGTTTGTATGGAACATTATCTTTAGAATATTCCGCAGGTTTGTTGTTCTTATCGGCATAAATTCTGAACATGGCAAAATCGCCGGTATGACGTGGCCACACCCAGTTATCCGTATCTGAACCGAATTTACCGATGCTGGACGGCGGGGCACCCACCAAACGAACATCTTTGTACGTTTCAATTACGTACGCGTAATATTTGTTGCCGTAGTACATGGGTCTTACAACGACTTTTTGCCACGGTTCCAGTTTAAATCCGGCCTTAGCGGTCTCGATATTTTTGTTGATGACTGCCTCAGCAGCTTTAGCATCAAGGTTTTGTGTGCCGGCGAGTACTGTCGCGGTTACTTCCTTAATGTCTGCAATGAAATCAACGGTAACCCCCGGATTAGGAAGTTCACCGGTCATGTTTTTCGCCCAGAAACCATCTGTCAGATAATCATTCTGAACTGAGCTGTGACTTTGGATCTGACCGTAACCACAGTGGTGATTGGTAAGAAGAAGACCCTGAGGTGAAATGATTTCTGCGGTACAGCCACCGTTAAACTGAACTACCGCATCTTTAATACTGGGTTTGGAAGTGTCGAAAATCTGTTTTGCGGAAATCTTCATTCCCAGTTGCTTCATTTCCTTTTCATTGAGCTCGGTGGGAATCCACATGCCGCCGTACTGCTGTGCGAAAGCAAACGCTGCCGGAAGTAACAGCGCGGCTATCAGCACTTTTCTTGTATTAATCATATATCCTGAATTGTTTTTTAGTTGGAAAATTACGAGCCTTAGGCTCAAACAAAAGTGCCCTAAAAGTAAGGAATTTTAAGGACGTGGCGAAAGGACTGATTAAAGAGCAGGCTCGTTTCTGCTATTTCTTTGATTTTTTCGGAAGTTTTTCTGCGGCGGCACAGGAGATTTCCATCAGTTCCTTCCAATGCCTTTTATGTTCGTAGGGAATGGTGTACCATCCGCTCATGGGCCTGCCTTCTGCCGGAGTAAAAACGTCAACTCCCGAAAGTTTGTGTGCCTTTTCCAGCGTTTCTCCTGATAATTTTACAACCAGAAAATCCCGCCAAAACATGGCTCCGGCTTTTCCGTTGGGCATTTTTACACACAGGGCTCCAAACATTTTTCCGGGGATAGCATCTGAAATCTGTTCAGTCAGCTCATTGAAATAGGATTCTGCCTCTGTCATCGTCGTATTTATTTGATTTTCGTAAAGTTCATATGCTGTATCCTTACGGCATTCAGTATAGCTAAAAGAGCAACGCCTACATCCGCAAAAACCGCCTCCCACATCGTTGCCACACCGCCGGCGCCAAGAATCAGGACCACGGCTTTTACCCCAAACGCCAGAAGGATATTCTGCCAGACAATCTTTTTTGTTTCCCTTCCAATTTTTATCGCCATTGGAATCTTCGAAGGCCTGTCGTCCTGTATAACCACGTCTGCGGTTTCAATAGTAGCATCGCTGCCCAGTCCGCCCATTGCAATTCCTACATCGCTTAAGGCGACAACCGGTGCATCGTTCACGCCGTCACCCACAAAGGCCACAGTTTCCTTGCCAGATTTAAGATCCTTAACTTTATTCACTTTGTCTTCCGGCAAAAGATCACCAAAGGCATTCGTAATTCCGATTTTAGCTGCCACCTCTTTAACAACTGCAGTTTTGTCGCCGCTTAGCATGGTGATACTTACACCCAGTTTTTTGAGTTCATTGACCGCATAATCCGCATCATCTTTAATATGGTCGGCGATCGTAAGGTAACCCGCGAACTTCCCATCCACGGCAATGGCAACAAGTGTGTCTGAAATGGTTGAATGTTCAATTTGATGTGCAATGTTGAATTTCTCCATCAGTTTAAAATTGCCTGCGAGATAATCCTGACCTTCCAGAGTTCCTTTTAATCCGTGACCCACAATCTCTTCAAAATCCTCTACTTCTGTATGGATTACAGGCCCGGCAAATTCACGGATTGCAGTCGCGATCGGATGGCTAGATTTACTTTCCAGCGTATTTAAATGCTGTAAAACTTCTTTTTTGTCGAAATCTTTCTGCAGTATTACTTCCTGAACTTTAAAAACACCTTCTGTCATGGTTCCCGTTTTGTCCATCACTACATGCTTCACACCGGACAGCGTATCTAAAAAGTTACTTCCTTTGAACAATATTCCGTTGCGGCTGCCGGCGCCGATTCCGCCAAAATACCCAAGCGGAATGGAGATGACCAGGGCACACGGACAGGAAATCACGAGGAAGACCAGTGCCCGATAGAGCCAGTCCCGGAACTCATATTCAGCTACAAAGAAATAGGGCAGAAGACAGATTGCGATGGCTAAAAACACCACGATTGGGGTATATATTTTTGCGAATTTCCGGATGAAGAGTTCGGTTTTCGCTTTTTGTGAGGTGGCGTTCTGGACCATTTCCAGGATGCGCGACAGTTTGGAATCTTCGTAAGGTGTTGTAATTTCTACAAGAGATATGGTGTTCAGATTGATCATTCCTGCCAGAACTGTTTCGCCTTCCTTCTTTGTATTGGGTTTGCTTTCGCCGGTAAGCGCCGCTGTATTAAAGGATGCCGATTCTGTTAATAGTTTCCCGTCCAAAGCCAGTTTTTCACCGGGTTTGAGTTGGATAATCTGACCTGTTACTGCATTTTGGGCTTTGATGAGTTTGGGAACATTGTTTTCCAATATCGTGACCTCATCCGGCCGTTGGTCCAGGAGAGACTTTATGTTGTGTTTTGCCCTTTGGACAGCCATGGTCTGGAAAACTTCACCTACAGAATAGAAAAGCATCACTGCAACGCCTTCGGGGTACTCGCCAATGGCAAATGCACCTACGGTTGCGATGGACATCAGGAAAAATTCCGAAAAAAAATCACCGTGTTTTATGCTGATAAATGCTTCCTTTACTACGGGAAAACCAACAGGGATATAGGCCGCCAGATACAGCGCTAATCTAAATACTTCACTGAACCAATCTGGCGTAAGCCAGTACTGAAGCACCAGACCCAGGCACAGCAGCGCAAATGAAATTAATGCCGGCAGAAACAGCTGGAAGATGCTTTTATCGTTCTGGCCGTGGCTGTGGTCATGATCATGACCTTCTTCATGCTTTTGTTTCGGGGAAACTATCGACTGCTTTTCGTCTGTACTGCAGCATTCTTTTGACATATCTGATAATTATTGAACCCAATATACAAATTAAGAACCACAAAAATCCCATGGCATTACTTTTGAACTTACGGCGATAAACGTAATCATGGAGGACCTTTCTGTTCAACTGTTGTGGCTTTTAATCCTGGCTGTACCGGTAGCATGCATTGCGTGGACGGTTACCCATGAGGAGATTTTCCGAGAGCCACGCGAGTATTGTATAAAGCGCTCTCAGGAAGAAGAAAAACTGCTGAGCCGGAAATTCTTTTATCTGTTCACCTGTGAATACTGTTTCAGTCATTATGTGACCGCATTATTTCTCGTCGTGACCGAATTTAAGTTACTTTTTGACGATTGGAGGGGCTATTTGATTTCTTTCTTTGCGTTAGTTTTCATGGCAAATGTTTATATGAGCCTATTCGCCTATTTGAGACAAAGCCTGAAAGTGGAAAAAATTGAAGCCAAACTGAAGGATAATGAATGGCACGAGGTGAAGGAGGAAATTGAAGAAAAGAAATGAGTCTGAAATGAATATACTATAAACATTAAAAAAATACTATTATGGAAGAGGAAGACAGATTACAGCGATATACTTTTGAAGGGTATACGGTAGTAACAAACTTTGAAACTTATGAGGAGGCCGAACAGTATGCAGCTGAAAAACAGGGTGAACTGATTGAAGTCGGCTTTACAGACGGTTCTGATAACCCGATGCCAAATGAGGAAGGCAAACTTATGCAAGACCGACGTGTTTTCCGTGTTGGACTCGATCCTGAATACAAAGTGTATTATGGCCATGATGAAGGATTCCAGGACATGGCGCAGGACCTTCTGGAAGATATGAAGCGGCTGGAAGATGATGTGCTTCCCGAAGACTGGTTGGCAGACCAGAATATCGCCACCGGTGACCGGATTATTATTGTAAAGGATGGCGAGATTAACACCGTTACGACACGTGAAAGAATTAAGTTCCTGATGCGGGGAAATGTTTATGAATTAGCCGTTAAGGTGAATCATTAGGAATTGCATGCTGAATTATAAAGTATTTCGGGAGCGGCGGCAAAGCCGCCGCTCCCGAAATACTTTTATTTTATTAAATCCAAAAACTGCTGTTCATCCAGCACTTCTATAGTGCCGATTTCCTGTGCCTTCTTGAGTTTGCTTCCCGCTTTTTCACCA
>CAYXUO010000155.1:0-4180 GCA_964468335.1 uncultured Chryseobacterium sp.
TATATCGAAAAAGATGGTGCTTTAGAGCGACGTTTCCAAAAGGTAATGGTGGAAGAACCGGATACCGAATCTGCGATCTCCATCCTTCGTGGTATAAAAGACAAATATGAGGCGCACCACAAAGTCAGAATAAAGGATGAAGCGATTATCGCGGCCGTAGAACAGTCTCAGCGTTATATCTCCGACCGTTTTCTGCCGGATAAAGCCATTGACCTTATTGATGAAGCTTCCGCGAAGCTCAGGATGGAAATCAATTCCAAACCGGAGCAACTGGACGTACTGGACCGCAAACTGATGCAGCTGGAAATTGAGTTGGCAGCCATCTCACGCGAGGGCAACGAAATTAAGATTAACCATCTGAAAGAGGACATTTCCAGAATTTCGGAGGAGCGCAACGAGATCAATGCCAAATGGCTGAAGGAGAAACAGAAATCCGAAGACCTGACCTCCATAAAAAAAGATATAGAGGCATTAAAACTTGAGGCTGAAAGAGCCAGCCGTGCAGGTGACTATGCTAAAGTAGCCGAGATCCAGTATGGAAAAATTAAAGAAAAGGAAAGTGACCTGGAGAAGCTGGAACTTGAAATGCAGAACAACCAGAACGAACTTATTACTGAGGAGGTAACTGCCGAAAACATCTCTGAAGTGATTTCAAAGTGGACCGGGATCCCTGTAACCAGGTTACTGCAAAGTGAAAGGGAGAAACTACTGCATCTGGAAGACGAACTCCACAAAAGGGTTGTAGGTCAGGAGGAAGCTATAGAATCGGTAGCCAATGCCATCCGCAGGAACCGTGCGGGCCTGAATGACGAGAAGAAACCCATTGGATCATTCCTCTTCCTCGGAACTACCGGTGTGGGGAAAACGGAACTCGCAAAAGCACTGGCAGAATATCTTTTCGATGATGAGAACAATATGACCCGGATTGACATGAGTGAGTATCAGGAAAGACATTCGGTGTCACGGCTTGTGGGCGCGCCTCCGGGATACGTAGGTTATGATGAAGGCGGGCAACTTACCGAAGCTGTTAGGCGGCGTCCTTACTCAGTTGTTCTGTTGGATGAGATTGAAAAAGCACACCCCGACGTATTCAACACGCTGCTGCAGGTACTGGATGACGGCCGTTTGACCGATAACAAGGGACGTGTAGTAAATTTCAAAAATTCTATCATAATAATGACCTCCAACCTTGGATCGCATCTGATTCAGGAGAATTTCGAAAATATTACCGATGATAATATGAGTGAAATTGTTGCGAAGACCAAAGAAGAGGTATTTACGCTTCTGAAGCAGACTTTAAGACCTGAATTTCTGAACCGCATTGATGAGACCGTCCTGTTCCAACCTTTAACACGGAAAGAAATCGGCAAAATTGTACAGTATCAGTTACGTGGATTTAATCACATGCTGGAGAAAAAAGGAATCATCATGACGGCTAACGAAGATGCGGTTGATTACCTGATGAATAAAGGCTATGATCCGAGTTTTGGTGCCAGGCCGCTGAAGAGAGTCCTGCAACAGGAAGTTCTGAACAAACTGTCCAAATCGCTGCTTGCCGGTGAAGTGCATGACGGTGACCGCATCACACTGGACTACTTCGAAGAAAGTGGCTTGGTATTCCGCCCGACCGACACATAAAAGTTTAACTTCTGTTAACATACTACAGGGAGAATCCCTGCGTTATTAAATTGAAATTTTTTTTCATCATTTGTGTTTTTGGAGTCCGTTGATTTATCAGCGGACTCTTTTTTACACAACTAATTTGAAAAAATATTGGCATCCAAAAAAATCTCAAAGACCTTGTGCAGAGAAATCGTCTTTTTCTTTCTCTACTAATTCAAATATTTCATTGCATGATTTGGAGGGGTCTTTATCGGCCCGGACTTTTACCATATTGAGTTTCGGGTAAAACTTCAGAAATTCCATACCCTCATCTGCAAGTTTCTCTTTCACCGCCCGCAGTTTGACATCGGGCTTTAGTATGGCAACAAAAATTTTCATCGTTTTAGGGTATAAACTGAATTAAACCACTTCCTATATCGCGGTATTTGAGATTCTGTATCGTCCTGGCACTGCTCTCTACCAATTCCCAAATCTTGGCAGCGCTGAGTTCAGGAAACTTTTCCATATAAAGAGCGGTCAGTCCGGCTACATGCGGAGTAGCCATACTTGTACCGTTCATCATGGTATATGGTGAATTACCGGCTGCTTTCACAGGACGGGCACTTAAAATATCAACTCCTGGTGCACAAACATTAACATTACCACCATTAGCAGCGTTTATACCGCCATTGGAAAAATTGGCAACGCGCATCTGACTGTCAATTGCCGCCACGGCCATTATTGAACTGCAGTTAGCAGGGGCCGCTACGGGGGCGGGCACTGCGGGCCGTTTACTGTCATTTCCGGCAGCAGCGATGAGCAGACAATTATTTTCAAGTGCTTTCCTGCCCACTGTTTCAAAAATTACTGACGGTTTCTCATTAACCTTGACAGGCGAAGCCAGCGACATGGATATAATCCTGAATTTGTGTTCAAGCGCCCAGTCTATGGCGTCTATGATGCCGGATGTCGTCCCCTTTCCCTTGTTGCTTAGCACCTTGCCGATCTTCAGGTTACAATCTTTGGCAATACCGTATCTCTTCCCTGTGTCACTTCGTACATTTCCCGCAGCCGTACCCGCACAGTGTGTCCCGTGACCATAAGGATCTTTATCCCAAATTTCATCGGGTACAAAAGATTTCCCTTCGATATTTCGGGCAGAAAAGTCCGGGTGAGCCAGATCAAAGCCGGTATCCAGCACGCAGAGGTCAATTCCCTTGCCGGTAAACTGAGCACGGTCTATACCAATTGCCTTAAGTCCCCATTCCATCTCCGTTAATGGTTTTTGTGGAAGTGGTTTATTGACCATAAAGTTTTCAAGTTCCGCAATCATAGAACTCAGTTCGGCTGCTTTAAGCTTCAGATCATTTATAAGGTCCATTTCATTTACTGCGAAAAAATCCCGTTCCTCTTCGTAATAAAGTATCGGACTCCGGTCATTATTTACAGCAGCCTTTAACTGATCCACGTCCAGTTCATCCATAACTGCCACACCAAGATTCTTATACACTACACCGTTATTGGCGTCTATGATATCATAAGATTTGTTGATGGACGACAGTTCTTCCGAGGAGGTTAAACTGACCTTGAATTCACGTTCCACCTTTTTAAGTGCAGAAGAATTTTGATCCTGAAGCAGCACTACATATTTTTTACTTTCCATTTGATTCTTTACATTATTTTCAGCAGAATTTTCTCAGTAAGCAGGTAAATATCGTCCGGAATAAGAGTCATGCGAAGCTTTTTGTAAATACTGGATACCGATTCATTCTGATTTACCATACTGTTCCAGAATGCTTCAATTTTCGCAACCGTATTAAGGTTCCTGATTTTTTTATCAGTCAGCACTCCATTCTGATGCATACTCAGGATCAGGTTGGAAATAAGTTCTGAAGCGTCTTCCAGCTTATTATTCTGAAGAGTAAACTCATCTTCAAGCAACTCGTGCACACCCTCAAGCGCAGAATATGCGAACACATAGTAATACTCACGCCTTCCCGACACAATCTTCTCCATCTTCAGCGGATTAAAACCTTTTTTGGCCAGCGAAACCGAATTATACAGTCGCAAAATCTGTGACTCGGCGGCTGTATTACCGCTTTGAGTATAATGCTGCAGCAGCACTTTAAGAAATTCATCTAACTTTTGGTCAAACTCATAAGCCCGCTGCGCATAGAGCCGCTGAACCTGATTGAACTGCATGAGCATTTCCTCGGCAAGTTTAACTTTGTGATGAATGAAATCCTGCATTACTCAAACGTTATCTCCTCTATTTCCTGTCCTTCTTTATTTGTAAACTTAACAATGCGCAACCCTTCCTCTTCCATTTCCACATGGAGGTTAATGAACATCTTATCCTTATCCTCCGCTTTGGTTGTGTCAGGATCTATATACAGGTTATTGAGCCGTGAGGCCACCAGCGTATACTTACTCGCAATGGTTTCCGAAAGGATCCGCGCCAGCTCATTATTCTCATCTTCGCCTGCCTGCGGACGGAAAATGCCAAGGTTTAATGATCTGATCTGCGGCGCCAGATCAATTTTCTTGATTACAGTACTGAGGTTTTTAATATAGCGCT
>CAYXUO010000155.1:4190-4415 GCA_964468335.1 uncultured Chryseobacterium sp.
TAAAGAGGTTCTTAAAATCATCGTTACGGGTCTGGGCCTCTGTAACAGGTGAAATATTCAGGTTTTTTTCCTTATTCACCAAAGCAATTTTTTCATTTACCTCCACCATGAACAGTTTTGGATCGATCTTGAAATTAAATTTGGAATCGGCATCAATATCCGCAACCTTAATCGGTATATCCATTTTTATAACCGGTATGGAATAGCGCGGAACCTTGAAAAACT
>CAYXUO010000156.1:0-4394 GCA_964468335.1 uncultured Chryseobacterium sp.
GCACTTTATGTTATAAACGGTAAATGGAAACTGCCCATTATCATCTCTGTTTCGGTAGGTAATGAGAGGTTTAATGCCATACAGGAAAGTATCCCGGGAATCAGTGCACGTGTACTGGCAAAGGAACTGAAGGACCTGGAGCGCCACCAGCTCATCAGCCGGACGGTTTCGGATGATTATCCGTCGCGTATTATTTACAAAGCAGAAGCTTACGCTGATACCCTGACTCCGGTAATTTATGCCCTGAAAGACTGGGGAATTAACCACAGGAACAGAATGTCGGTTTCCGACAATTCTTCTGATGATATAGAATAAGGGCTGTTTTGCTGCTGTGCACTATCTGAAGCCGTAAATCAAATAGATTTATTAACTTTAATTACGCTGGGAACGGCGTTCGTGAATACGCGGTTTAAGATTCACTTAATTGAAACTTCCGGAACCGTCGCAAAATTCCGCAATGATAATGTCGAACTTATAAATCAAATGCCATGACTTACCCACTAATTCCAATAGGACTCATCATCGTATTTATCATTTATGTGATTTACCTGGCCTTTATAAAAAAAGATATGCAGATGCTAAGGTCTGTGCTGTACCCGGGCTTGTTCTTTATCACCGTTTGGGCACTGATTTATTATTTTATGCTAAGGTAATATGCCAACTTAATGCGCGACAGCGAAGTTATCAGATGGCCTTTCTCACAAAAACCATATACGCCATATAGAGCAGTGGCAGCGACATAATGCCAAGGAAACGGATATTGCCCAAGGCAACTTCCGGCAGCAAACCAACAGCATATACAAGTCCGAAAGCAGCACCCCCCAGGTGTGCGGCATGCCCGATATTGTCGTGCGGTTTTGGGTTCAGCATCATATAAACGGAATACGCAAAATACAGGAAACCAAATATATAACCCGGAATCGGTATTGGAATGAAGAAAAAGTAAATTCCCAAATCAGGAATCATCGCTATAGACGCAAACAGGATTCCCGAAACTCCGCCACTCGCACCGATCGCCGAATACCAGGGTTGTGCTTTGTACAGATAAAGGGAAAACAGGTTGCCTAAAAGTATGGAACCGAAATAGACAATCAGAAAACCAATTTCGCCAAACGCCTGCACCACGATGGGCCCAAAAAAGTAGAGGGTCATCATATTGAAAAGCAAATGCATCATGTCTCCATGCAGGAATCCCGCGCTGAGCAGCCGGATATACTCCCGGTTATTGGTAATCGCTCCTACATTGAATTTATATTTCTCGAACAGCGGCTGGTTGCTGAAGGCTATGAAACTTATAAGGGCCGTGGCCGCGATAATTATAATCAGTACTAAACTCATATATTTTTGTTGATGCAATAAGATGCATCCGTATTTTATTACTCTTCAAACAGACTTCCAATGGCGCCCTCTTCAGGGAAATCTCCATCGGGAATGTCGTGGTCTATAAATGCCACACTGTCTTCATTCTGCTCCACTTCATCGAAGCCGGGATTCATTTCCTCAGGCTCGGGCAAAGTGATATTTATTGTTTTCACCTTACTCTTCGTCAACTGGTTACCAATGGCCTTAATTCCTTTTACGGATATAAAATCATCGATGATAATCGTTTCCGGATCGCGCTGCTTGTCTTTCTCTTTAACAAAAACAATCTCTGCCATGGCCCTGTCCACCGTAATAATCTGTTCTATAAAGGTTTTAGGATGTTCTGACGGGACAAATTGCTGAACATTGGTTGTATGATCCAGCAGGAATCTTTTGATGAAATAAATTCCCTTCTCACCGTCAAAATAAATACAGGTGACAGGCTGTTCCGGGTTCCACTTTTCCAGAATCAGATACTCATCATCAAATCGGTTCATCAGGTCGAAGGAAACCAGTTTTGCCTCACCGTTACTGTTTATAGTAAGGATGCGGTCATCACCTTTAAAGTTGCCCAGCAGTGTACCGCGGGCATCAACATTCAAACGCCGAACGGTCTCGTCAAACCAGATTTTCCTTGGTGCGAGGGTGCTGTGACCTTCTTCCTTCAGGTCAATTTTTTTAATTGTATACTTGGTGACCAGGTTCCCGCGGGAGGCGCGGCCTTTGATGGCCAGTTCGGAGAAATCAATATCAATCCTGCTCTTGCGGACGCGAGCGTTTGGCTTAAGTAAAACCGTAACCAGTTCTGCCTCACCGTTCGGATTGGCCGAAAAATAAAGGAATTCTGATCCCTTTTTCTCGGAAGCCAGCGGATAGTCGGTATTCCGCGTGATGCTCGTTACCGAAAAACGTTTCATATAATAAGGACCGTCCCGTCCTTCGCGGTAAATGGTATTGTAAACAGTGCGCGTATCACCCTTTTTCCAGATGCCTACGTGAACAATGTCTTTGCCGATGAAGGTCTTGGCTTCCACCTTCACTACCTTCATGGTGCCGTCGCGACGGAAGGTGATGATATCATCAATATCGGAACAGTCGAAAAGGAACTGGTCCTTTTTAAGGGAAGTACCAATAAAACCTTCAGCAAAATTCGCGTAGAATTTTTCATTGGCAACAGCAACTTTGGAAGCATCAATCGTGTCGAATATCCTGATCTCGGTCTTTCTTTCCCGGTCTTTGCCATACTTTTTCTGGATATTGAGGAAATAGTCAATTGCGTACGGAATAAGATGCGACAGATTGTATTTACATTTTTCAATCTTATCTTCAAGTGCGGCAATGGTTTCCTTGAACTTATCCAGGTCAAACCTTGATATTCTTTTGATCCTGATCTCGGTTAACCTTACGATGTCCTCCTCAGTTACCGCCCGGAGCAAGTGCCCGGTATGAGGTTTCAGGCCTTTATCTATGGTGGTAAGAACTTCTTCCCAGGATTTTACCTCTTCAATATCATGATAAATACGGTTTTCGATGAAGATACGTTCCAGTGAGGCAAAGTGCCAGCTTTCCTGAAGCTCATAAAGTTCAATCTCCAGTTCCTTCTTTAAAAGCGAAACGGTATGGTCTGTATTCATCCGAAGGATCTCGGAAACACTGAGGAACATGGGCTTGTCGCCAACGATTACACAGGCATTGGGAGAAATGGACACCTGACAGTCGGTGAAGGCATAGAGCGCATCAATGGTTTTATCCGGCGACACATCATTGGCAAGGTGAATCAGGATTTCAACCTTGTCTGAGGTATTGTCTTCAATCTTTTTGATTTTGATTTTACCTCTTTCGGTTGCCTTTACAATGCTGTCAATGAGGTCTACCGTATTTTTGGAAAACGGAAGCTCGGTAATGACCAGCAGATTTTTATCCCGCTGAACGATCCGGGCGCGGGCTCGGACCTTGCCTCCCCTTTCACCGTCATTATATTCGGCTACATCCAGCATCCCGCCGGTAATGAAATCAGGAAACACCTGAAATTTTTTACCTTTCAAATGGGCTACAGACGCATTAATAAGTTCATTAAAATTATGAGGAAGGATTTTTGTTGAAAGTCCCACGCCAATCCCTTCCACGCCCTGTGCGAGCAACAGCGGAAATTTTACGGGCAAGTCTATTGGCTCATTATTACGGCCGTCATAAGATTTGGACCATTCGGTAGTCTTTGGGTTGAAGACCACTTCCAGCGCAAACGGCGTCAGGCGGGCTTCAATATAACGTGCCGCCGCAGCAGAATCGCCTGTATAAATGTTTCCCCAGTTACCCTGAGTATCGATAAGCAATTCCTTTTGCCCAATCTGAACCATGGCATCGGTAATGGAAGCGTCGCCGTGAGGGTGATACTTCATCGTATTCCCTACAATGTTGGCAACTTTGTTGTACCGGCCGTCCTCCAACTCGCGCATGGAGTGCATGATCCGGCGCTGCACAGGCTTAAAACCGTCGTAAACTGACGGAATGGCACGGTCCAGAATTACGTAAGAAGCGTAATCCAGAAACCAGTCTTTATACAGCCCCGAAACTTTTCTTAAACTTTCCCCTTCATGGAGGTTTTCTTCAGTCATATATTGGTCCGCGCTTCCGCGAAATTAATTCTGTATTATTTTAATGGTGCCCGCAGTATCCGCTGTTATGCCACAACCTCTTCAAGTTTTTCCTTTTTGTCGATTTCGGGATCCTCTACCACAAGATTTTCCAGGATAAATACCTGCCGGTCCGGTGTATTCTTGCCCATGTAGAACTCCAGCAACTGTTCAATAGTCTGGTCTTTCCCGATAACTACGGGTTCCAGACGAATATCCTTGCCTATGAAATGCTTGAACTCGTCGGGAGAGATTTCACCAAGCCCTTTGAACCTTGTGATTTCAGGATTTTTTCCCAATTCATTCAAGGCTTTAATCCGCTCAGCATCAGAATAACAGTACCGTGTTTCTTTTTTGTTGCGGACTCTGAACAAAGGTGTAGA
Organism: uncultured Chryseobacterium sp.; assembly: GCA_964468335.1. GTDB lineage: Bacteria > Bacteroidota > Bacteroidia > Flavobacteriales > Weeksellaceae > Marnyiella. The sequence goes on from CAYXUO010000156.1 coordinate 4,379, forward strand.
AAGGATATACAAATGA
>CAYXUO010000157.1:0-4392 GCA_964468335.1 uncultured Chryseobacterium sp.
TCCAGGGCCTCCTCGGGTGTCATCTGTGCATAGGCAATGATGATGATGATGTCGCCCCGCTGAACACGCCTTGCGGCAGGGCCATTCAGGCATACCTCACCGGACTTCCTTTTGCCTTTAATAGCATAAGTGTCAAACCTTTCGCCGTTGTTTACATTTACGATATACACCCGCTCGCCTACCATAATACCGGAGGCCTCCAGCAAATCCTCGTCAATGGTGATACTTCCTATATAATTAAGATCAGATTCGGTTACCCGCACCCGGTGAATCTTGGATTTAAAAACTTCAATAAGCATTCTGCAAATTTATTAATAATTATCAATATAACTCAATAAAGCAATTCATGGTAAAAAGTGTCTGAACATCACGATATAGCATGAAAATCAGAGATTTAATATCAAATTTGACCCACATGCTCCTCAACGTCTAAAAAAATTAATATGTTTTAGGAATTCATAAATGAGGAAGAAATATCCATAAAATTTAAAAAGCATGATAACTAGAGGCGAAAGGATAAATCCGACTCAGTGCAAAGGCTTATAAACCGTAACACAGCTGATTATCATTTTTTAACATATAGACATATTTTTATAAAATTTTATTCAATTAAACTGTAAAAATTTGCGCATATTGAATTTTGTATTATATTTGCTAGTATAACCAAGTATATTACTAACTATTTAATATTAAAATTATGAACAAGTCTGAATTAATTGAGGCAATGGCAAACGATGCCGGTATCACCAAAGTAGCAGCTAAAGCTGCATTAGAATCCTTCATGTCCAACGTAATGAACACTCTGCAGCAGAAGGACGGTAAAGTTTCCCTGGTTGGATTCGGAACTTTTTCTGTAGCTGAAAGAGCTGCAAGACAGGGTATTAACCCAGCAACCAAAAAGCCAATCAATATTGCTGCTAAGAAAGTAGCAAAATTTAAGGCGGGTGCAGATCTTGCAACTGCGGTTTCGGGAAATAAATAATTTCAGATTATTTAATATATTAAAACCTCACTTTACGGTGAGGTTTTTCGTTTTCTAAGAGTTGAAGATTACGGTGCCAGCCGTTTGACGGTCCAGTCGAAATCGGACTCCAGACTATAAATAATCCGGTCATGCAAACGGTTAGGCCTGCCCTGCCAAAATTCAATCTCATAAGGTCTGGCTATATAACCACCCCAGTTTTCCGGTCGCGGAATTTCCTGGCCGTCATACTGCTGCTCCAGGCTCTTAAGTTTCTCTTCCAGAAATTCTCTGTCCGGTATAACATCACTCTGCGGAGACACAACGGCTCCCAGCTGGCTTCCACGGGGCCGCGATGCAAAATACCCGTCACTCAGGTTCTCGGGCAGCCTTTCCAGCTCAGCTTTAATAATTACCTGCCGCTCCAGAGGAGGCCAGAAAAAATGCAGACAGGCACGCTTGCTGGATTCAATTGCCTGACCCTTGCGGCTGTTGTAATTGGTGTAGAAAATAAAACCTTCCCAGGTATAGGACTTCAGCAGGACCATTCTGGTTCGGGGACAGCCGTCCTTTTCCGGCGTGGAGACCGACATGGCATTGGCCTCGGCGATCGCCGGATGAGCACCTGCATCTACAAACCAGTCGCGGAACTGCTCCATAGGATTGGTCTTTATATGGCTCTCCAGTAACTCCGACTGTTCGTAAATTTTCCTTTTATCGTGTAAGTTTTCCATTATTTTTTCTATTTTTGATTGAAGCGTAGCTTCAAAAAGAAAATGTGATGAATTCCTACAAAGGTAAAATTTTAATATCGACGCCTGATGTGTCCGGCGACATTTTTTCTAGGTCGGTTGTGCTTATGGTAGACCATAGCGAGAACGGAGCCTTCGGTCTTATTCTGAATAAAAAGAACGAAGATGTAAGCCGCGGCGTAGCTGAGCTCCTGGGTTTTGATGTAGAAATATACGAGGGCGGCCCGGTGGAGAACGACAAAACTTTCTTTATTGTAAAAGGCGAAGCTGTTAATGACTATCACCTAAAGATTAACGAAAACTATTATCTGACAGAAGATACCGAGACGATCATTGAGGAACTTATCAATAACCGCTTGAATGTAAATGATGTGAAAGTATTTTCAGGCTACTCGGGATGGGCAGCCATGCAGCTTGAAGGCGAAGTACAGAGAAAGTTCTGGACTGTAGTTGATATTTATGACCTGGATTACACCCTTTCCAACGACCATAATCTCTGGAAAAAAATCATGCAGAACCTGGGCGGCGAGTTCCTGATCTGGGCCAATGCACCGCAGAATATTTCCCTTAATTAACAGCGATTTATAAAAAGGTGAAATTTTAACCAGGCGATACGCAATTTTTTAAAATGCGCGCCGTTTAGTTGATAACACATTAAATAAAACCCGGTAACTGACAAAGGTTGTTTACCGGGTTTGTCAATTATATACGGTGCTTACTGAAACGACTTCTGCCACTGTTCAATTATAGCTGAGAAGCGTGAGCCTGCAAAGGTCTTATTCCGGATTTTCACCACCGGAAACAGGCCTTTGGAATCGGAGACCAGAAGAATTTCTTCCGATTTCTGACTTTCAAACGCAATGAGTTCTTCCTCGCGGATCTCAGCAAGTCCATTTTTATGGATAAAAGTGACCAGATTTTCCATGAGCGGTGAGATGTAGGCGCCTTCAGACTGTTTTGGTATTTTGATTACGTTTCCCTCCAGAAACAACAGGTTTCCAGCTACCGTTCGTGCAATACGTTTGTGCGGATTCAGCAGTATAACATCGTCCAGATCATTGTCGCGCGCATAAATCTCCGCATATATGTTTTCCGGGGAGTGAACCCTTATATTGCTCAGTAAATGGATGTTTACACTGATTTCCTTAATGAGGTCCAACTGAATACCCTGGTGCAATTCAAGAACGTCTCCGCAGGTTTCAACTTCCATATATAAAGCTACGGGTATTTTAGAGAGCGGTGGGCTACCGCCTTCACGATAAGCCATCAGATGAACGGCCGCATTTTGAACACCCTGCTGCAGGATATTTTCCGAAATGATATTCTGGAAGAAATCGAGTGTATAACTGAGAGGGATGTTCATACGCATCTTCCGCATGGAGGCCATCAGGAAAAAATAGCATTCTTCGGCCATGATCAGCTGTCCGTTGCGTACGAAAAAGGTAACCTTTACCGCATCACCATGCAGGAACGCACGGTTTACCGGCGTATCATTAACAGGGAGCAAAGGTGTATTTTGCATCATTTCAGGATATTTTACAAAAAACAAATGAACGATTGCTCGTCCATAGTTTTTCAGTTATTTGAATATTGTTTATGCTGCGCCCAGTTTGATCTGCAGGTTCTCGATCAGGTTGTCCCAGTACAGTCTGTTCTCTTCCTCATCGCCAGGGTCGCAAAAATCAGTAATATTAAGCGAAAGGTCTTCCGTAATTTCGTCGATGACAATGGTCATTTCAAAGAAATTCTTGGTGCCTTCATCTTCTTCCCAACGAAAACGTACAAAACTTTCAGGCTTGTAGCGGATCAGTGTAGCCTTCTCCTCGGGGCCATCGCCCCAGCTAAAAAAGAAATCATCTCCTTTCTCAGTTACATCATCGGCAAACCACTCGGAAAGCCCTTCGGCACTCGCAAGATATTCGTATAAAATCTCTGAAAGACAGTGCATTGGATATTCGTACTGCACTTTCTGCTTAGCCATACTTTTCTCTTTTTTATTGTTGCGCAATATATAAATTAAAAACGCAACTATGCAACAGAAAGGATATGATTTTTCTACGCTTCGTCCAAAACGTCGATAATTATTTGGCAACCGAGGCGAATTTCGTCATGGCTTAAAGTTAGAGGAGGAGAAATCCGCAGATATTCATTCCGGTACAGTTGCCAGAACACAATCAACCCTTTTTCCATACAGCGTTTTGCTACCTGCAGGGTGTATTCAGGATCGCCCAGATTTACGGCCAGCATCAAACCTTTCCCATTGATGTTCTTAATTTTTGGATGGACAAGCAGTTCCCGGAACATTTTTTCTTTTTCAGCGACTTCAGCCATCAGGCCACTCTCCAGAACTTCCTTCAGCGCGGCATGACTGGCTGCCGCAATGAGAGGATTCCCACCAAAGGTCGTAATGTGCCCCAGTTTGGGAGAGTGCGACAGACTTTCCATTATCCTGCGTGAACTCATGAAGGCGCCTACCGGCACTCCACCACCCATACCCTTGCCCATGACCAGGATGTCGGGTACAATGCCGTAATGTTCAAAGGCAAACAGTTTACCTGTCCTCCCGAAACCCGGCTGGATTTCGTCCAGGATCAGCAACGCCCCTACCTCTTCGCAACGAGATTTCAGTTTCTTCAGATAATCGGGTTCAGGAAGCAGAAATCCGGCGGCACCCTGGAT
>CAYXUO010000158.1:0-218 GCA_964468335.1 uncultured Chryseobacterium sp.
CGTTTACCGTTCTCTTTTCCTGGAGGCCAGATATAACATTGGTTTGTCCAATTTGGAGAAAGATACCGATACCGAAACAAAAATGAATTTCTTTCAGGTAGGACTGGGCTGGAAATTTTAACCTCGTATTACCTATCTAATATTTTATAACTAAGGCTGCTCGTTTGAGCAGCCTTTATTTTCTTATATGTAAAAACAGGTTTTTTACCTTCCGAACA
>CAYXUO010000158.1:228-4382 GCA_964468335.1 uncultured Chryseobacterium sp.
TCCATCATCTGCTTACCCTGTGGCCCCTGCATCATCTTCATCTTCTTGCCCATCTGCTCAAACTGCTTCATCAGTGCGTTTACATCTTCAATTTTCCTGCCGGCACCTTTGGCGATTCTGTTCTTTCTCTGTGTATTTATAATAGAAGGTCTTCTTCTTTCGTCAGGCGTCATGGAATGAATAATGGCTTCAATATGCTTGAAGGCGTCATCATTAATATCCACATCCTTTATCGCTTTTCCAACCCCCGGAATCATGCCCATAAGGTCCTTCATATTACCCATTTTCTTAATCTGGCTGATTTGCTGAAGGAAATCGTCAAAACCAAATTCGTTCTTGGCAATCTTCTTGTGAAGTTTTTTGGCTTCCTCCTCGTCGAACTGCTCCTGAGCTCTTTCCACAAGGGAAACAACATCACCCATTCCGAGGATTCTGTCGGCCATCCTTTCGGGATAGAACAGATCCAGCGCCTCCATTTTTTCACCTGTAGAGATAAATTTTATTGGCTTTTCAACTACTGAACGTATCGTAAGCGCAGCTCCACCACGGGTATCGCCGTCCAGTTTTGTCAGGACAACACCGTCGAAGTTCAGAGCCTCGTTAAAGGTCTTGGCTGTATTCACGGCATCCTGCCCGGTCATGGAATCCACTACGAAAAGGGTTTCGTCCGGTTTGATGAAATAATGAACAGACTTGATCTCGTTCATCATCTGCTCATCAATTGCCAAACGGCCGGCAGTATCCACAATCACAACATCATGACTGTTTTCCTTTGCGAACTTTATTGCATTCTCAGCAATTGAGGAGGGGTTCACCGAACCTTCTTCGGTGTAAACAGGGACACTGATCTGGCCGCCCAAAACTTTCAGCTGTTCAATAGCCGCAGGCCTGTAAACGTCACAGGCTACCAATAACGGTTTTTTGCCTTTCTTCTGTTTAAGGAAGTGGGCCAGTTTTCCGGAAAAAGTAGTTTTACCTGAACCCTGTAAACCGGCAATAAGTATTACGGTGGGTTTACCGGATAGGTTAATTCCTGCATGTGTACTTCCCATAAGCTCCACCAACTCGTCATGCACAATCTTGGTCATGAGCTGTCCCGGCGTAAGCGAGGTAAGGACGTTCTGTCCCAAAGCTTTGTCCTGTACACGTTTGGTAAGGTCCTTGGCAACTTTAAAGTTAACGTCTGCATCAACAAGCGCTCTCCGGATCTCTTTTACGGTTTCAGCTACATTTATTTCTGTAATCTTGCCGCGTCCCGAGATGTTGTGAAGTGCCTTATCTAATTTATCCTGTAAACTGTTGAACATTGTTTTTTATTTAAGATGGGCAAAAATACAGAAATTTGATGATATTTAAAATGTAAATTCCCCGCGCAGTCAATTATCAGTACTTTTGCAGAAATTTATAATGAACAGGGAAGTTCCGGAGCAACCCAATAAGGAATACAGTGCTGATAAGCGCCCCCTTAATTCCGGTTTCAGCCAGTATGGCGTATACTCCGGTATTGTGTTCCAGATGCTGGCTACCATGGGCCTGGGATTCTGGGGCGCAAAAAAAATCAACGACTATCTTGAGGTGAGCAGTAATCTGCTGACCGTCGGTATCGGCTTCGTGGCCATGGGATTGGCACTCTACAATCTAATAACTAAATTAAACAAAATTCAAAAAAATGAAAATTAACAGCAACACTCTTTACATTGTACTGTATTTCCTGATGTTCATCACCCATTTTGGTGTTTTTCAGTGGTTGCAAAATGGACACGAGGCCATCTTTATCCGCTATTATATGTTCCTTACCCTTCTGTTTGTAATGGTGATTACGGTGATGAGCATTATGAAAAGGATGTATCCCACTTATATCGGTTTCGGTTTTTTAGGAATGGTGATGGTGAAGATGACGGGACTTTTTCTGGTGATGAATCAGCTGGACCTCAGTTCTGTACCCAACTATAAACTTCACTTTGCTGTGCCGTACCTGATTACACTTATACTGGAAACTTTGTACGCTGTAAAACTCATAAAAGATGTGGATCACGGAGCAAGTTCAAAAGATGAAATAAATCAGTAGTATGCTTCTTTGTATTCTGATTATTTATGCTATTTTTGCACAACTTTAAAAAGATATATGTAATGCTTAAAAGAGTTATCCTTTTAGTTGGTTTTCTTTCTACATTTTCCCTTTCATTGGCGCAGCATGATGCTGCAGCACCCGAAACACACTCAACAACTGAGGTTGTAAGCACTGTGTCCGCTGCTGAGCAGGAAAAGATAGAAAATCAGGAGTTTATTCAACATCACGTTAAGGATGCTCACAGCTTTGACATAATGGTTACCAAAGATGGCCGTCATATCGGATTTCCTTTGCCTGTGATTTTTTATGATCAGGACAATGGACTTCATACCATGATGAGCTCTGCATTTCACCACGGCGATAATGTTGTTGAAAGCAAAGGCAGTCACTATAAATTATACCACGAAAAAATTTATAAAACCGATGCTGCGGGAACGATTAACTATGATGATCATGGTCACGCGACTAACGCCAAGATGGTCGATCTGTCCATTACCAAAAGCGTTCTTGCAATACTTTTCGTAGCCTTCCTTATGATCCTGCTGTTCACATCAATAGCCCGCGGATACAGAAACTCACTCGTTCCTACAGGTGCAGCGCGTCTTTTTGAACCTGTGATCGTATTTATCAGAGATGATATCGCCAAGCCAAATATCGGTTCTAAGTATAAGAAGTATATGCCTTATTTACTTACAGTATTCTTCTTCATCTTTTTCCTCAATATTTTAGGTCTCATGCCTTTCGGTATTAACGTTACCGGTAACATCGCTATTACAGCAGCGCTGGCTATCGTGACTTTCCTTCTTACACAGTTTACAGCAAATAAAAATTACTGGCAGCACATTTTCTGGATGCCGGGATTGCCATGGCCTATGAAGATCATTATGATGCCTATCGAGGTAATCGGTATGTTCATTAAGCCTTTTGCATTGCTTATCCGTCTTTTTGCAAACATGACTGCGGGACACATTGTAGTAATGTCACTAATTGCTATGATCTATGTGTTCAAGAACATTATTGGAGGTATCGCTTTCCCATTCCTTACATTTGTACTTTATCTGCTGGAAATCCTGGTAGCATTCCTGCAGGCATATATCTTTGCAATGCTTTCTGCAGTGTACTTCGGTATGGCTAATGAGGAACACCACCATGAGGAAGCTCACTAATTAAGAGCAAAGGAAAAAGGTAAAAGTAAATTGGTACTGCGGCGTTGAGCTGTATACCAACAACAATTAAACTAATTTTTTAAATTATATATTATGGAAATCCCTAAGTTAGTAGGAGCAGGTTTAGTAGTAATTGGAGCAGGTCTTGGTATCGGTAAAATCGGTGCTGCTGCTTTGGAAGGTATGGCTCGTCAGCCAGAGCAGGCAGGTAAACTGCAAACTGCGATGCTTATTGCTGCTGCACTTGTAGAAGGTCTTGCATTTGCTGCATTGTTCGCAGTAAACTAAGAAATTTCAACTCACTTGCCGGGAACGGTTGGTTACGGCAAGTGATTTTTTTAAAAAATTAGAATAAGAATTAAGAACAATATTTTATTATAACTCGTATGGGATTATTAGAAGACTTTTCATCAGGTTTATTCATCATTCAGTCGGTGATCTTTTTAATCGTACTTTTGGTACTGCGCAAGTTTGCCTGGAAGCCAATACTGGACGCTGTGAATGAAAGAGAGGTTACAATAGTAGATTCTCTGAACCAGGCTAAACTGGCAAAAGAGGAGGTTCAGAACCTTAAAGCTGAAAACGAAATGATCATCCGCGAAGCTAAGATGGAGCGCGACAACATCCTGAAAGAAGCAAGGGAGATCAAGGAAAGAATTGTTACTGAAGCTAAGGATATTGCCAAAACTGAAGGTGATAAGATGATCGAGCAGGCTCGTCAGTCCATTCAGGCTGAGAAATCTGCTGCAATGTCGGACATCAAGAATCAAATTGGAATCCTGTCTGTAAACATCGCCGAGTCTATCCTTCAGGATAAGCTAAGTACAGATGGCGCACACAATGCCCTTGTTGAAAGTTACCTGAACAAATCTAACCTGAACTAAGATGCTTACAAGTAAAGTAGCAAAACGTTACGC
>CAYXUO010000159.1:0-4307 GCA_964468335.1 uncultured Chryseobacterium sp.
AGAACGTATGTACTCCGGTATTCTTCAGATGAATGCCAAGTATATTACGATTCCTTTCCAGCTGGGTTCACTGTTTAAAGTTTACTCCGCTCAGGATATCAATAACAGGATTGCCATGAAACCTCAGTTGGAAGAAGCGATCAATGAACTCTATGCAGATTTTGATGCCGAGCTGGAAGGTGAAATGCTTAACTCGCTTGTCAACCTTTATCAGACCAAAGTAAACCGTGATGTTGCTTCCCGTACTTTGATGGCTCAGGCTTCTGAATCGCTTTCACTTCAGGCACATTCTTCGGTTTTTGCCAATAAGGCATCTGCAGTTAACTTTATGCTGAATCCGGATGCTCTTAAACTGGATGCAGATCCGCTTTACAAACTTTCCAACGCGTATATTACTGATGTTAGAGCGCTAGGTACCCGTTTCGCTAAGGTGGAAGCCAACTTTGCAAAGAATAACAGAATGCTGATGGATGGTTACAGAATGGCCTTCCCAACAAAAGTATTTTATCCGGATGCCAACGGTACCATGAGGCTTACTTACGGTAAAGTTGATCGTCTGCCACAGAGACCGGACAGGAATTATGACGGTATTACGGACAACTTCTACACGGATATGCAGGGGCTTGTAAACAAATATAAAGAAGGTGATGAGGAATTTGACCTTCCAAAAAAGGTAATGGATATGCATGCCGTTCGCGATTACGGAATCTATGCTGATGCAGCCGGCTACCTACCGGTAAACTTCCTTACAGACCACGATATTACAGGCGGAAACTCCGGCTCACCGGTTATTGATGCAGAAGGAAACCTGATTGGAATTGCTTTCGACGGTAATTCTGAAGCGTTATCCGGAGATATTGTTTTTGAAAAGGATTCTCAAAAAACAATCAACGTAGACATCCGTTTCGTGATGTGGATTATAGACAAATACGCCGGGTCTAAAAGGCTGGTAGATGAGATGACTTTCGTTACCAACGAGCATCCGAAACCTGTAAAAGGCAGCGAGCTTAAGACAAAGAAAAAATAAGGAACCTTATCGAATTAAGGTTAACTGAATTATTTAAAAGGCTTCCCGAACTCGGGAGGCCTTTTTTTGACGCATTTAATTACCTTTATATTGTAGAAATACAGTCATCTGAATGCAGTGTCCTTAAACGCAAATAACTAATGAAATATCAAACTTTTGAAACAGAACGGTTATTTCTTCGTCCAACAAATGAAGAGGACGCTGCTTTAACGCACAGGCTGTATAATACTCAGGAGTTCCTTCAGTATGTGGGCGACCGCAACCTGCACACTGAAGAAGATGCTTTGGAATATCTTAAAAACAGAGCCTTTCCCCAGATCAAACAGCGTGGATATGGAAACTACACCGTGATCCTGAAGGAAAATGGTGAAAAAATAGGCAGCTGCGGACTTTATCACAGAGAAGGCATGCCTGGCGTGGACATCGGGTTCGCTTATCTGCCGCAATTTTACGGGCAGGGTTATGGCTACGAAGCCGCTAAGGCGATACTGGATGCCGGCTTTACAGATTTTGGTCTGCAAGAAATTTCAGCACTTACAGTTAAGGAGAATGCTGCATCCAGAAAACTGATCGAAAAACTTGGGCTTACCTTCAGGAAAAAAGTCTTTATACCCAATGATCCCGAAGAGCTGCTTTTTTATCTGATTACAAAAGAGGAATGGCGGAGCCGTACTTAAAATATACTGGCAAAGCTTCCAACGGCCACAGAAGCCATTGCAAGGATATATACGGCAAGCAATATAATAATGATAATTCCTACAAATTTGTAATGCGACCGCAGGTAGCCAAAACAATCTTCAAGCGCAATATCATCATCTGTGGCAATTGCTCGTTTGGCACGCTCTGAAAAGAGAAAGAGGTAGTACAGCGGGAAAAAGTAGAATAAGGCCATCAATCCGTAAATCAGCATGATTACTGAACCCTCAAATGGTCCCATTGATAAACCCGAAAAAGCGCCAAAAAAGATTACCGACAGCACAACCAGGGCCTGCAGCGTAATGAGTATGAGTCCCAGTACTGATAGAAATCTGGCCCAGCCGGCAGCCTCGTTTAAAAATCTTTTCGCCTGAGAATTTAATTTGAGTTCCCTTGGATCATTAAATGCCGATTTTAGCTCCATAATTTGTTTTTTGCTAATATATATCGCTTTTACCGGATTTCAAGCGAAATAATGGATAGTCCTTCTACATTTCCATCTGTTTTCTCCGTGCATAGTCGTGCCTGGATACAAATGCTGAAATAATGAGGAAAATAACGATGTTAATAAATAAATGCTCTCGCTCAAACTGGTTATGCCCCGGCTGGCCGTTTAGGGCAAAATGAAAATTACTGTATTCAAATGAATGAATATTCTGGTCGGAAATCCAGATGCTGCCGAGCTGGAGAAAAAAAGATCCCAGATTAATGGCAAAAAGAATGAGCAGGGTATAAAGGAAAGATTTTATCAGGACTTCAATAACTTGTTGAGTTTCCATTTTAACTGTTTTTAAAGTTGTTACTTAGTTGTTTTTGTTGAATTATATATTCCAGAATTCCCTGTCCAGGCTTCGGTACTGTATGGCTTCAGCGATGTGACTGCTTTCTATATCTGTAACGCCTTCCAGGTCCGCAATCGTTCTGGCGACCTTCAGTATACGGTCATAGGCTCTGGCAGAAAGGCTCAGCTTATCCATAGCAGTCTTGATCAGGTTTTGAGAGTCCGCACCAAGTTCGCAAAAGCGCTCAATTTCCTTTGGGCCCATCTGGGCATTGTAACTGATTTCAAGGTCTTTATAGCGGTCGTTCTGTGCCTCACGGGCTTTCAGAACACGTTCGCGGATGGTAAGGCTGTCCTCACCTTTACGGCGGTCGGCCAACTGCTCAAATTCTACCTTCTGTACTTCTACATGAATGTCAATCCTATCCAGTAAAGGGCCGGACAAACGGTTCATATAGCGCTGCATCTCAAACGACGTTGAGGTATTGTTGGGGTCATCCGGGAAATAGCCGCTGGGACTTGGATTCATGCTGGCCACCAGCATAAAACTGGCAGGATAGTTTACCGTAAACTTTGCCCTTGAGATCGTTACCACTCGGTCCTCGAGAGGCTGACGCATCACTTCCAATACTGTGCGTTTGAATTCAGGCATTTCGTCCAGGAAAAGCACTCCGTTATGAGCCAGTGAAATCTCTCCTGGCTGGGGATAGCTGCCACCGCCCACGAGTGCGACATCAGAAATGGTATGATGTGGGCTTCTGAAGGGGCGCACCGTCATGAGTGAAGTTTCCGAACCTATCTTTCCGGCAACCGAATGGATCTTTGTGGTCTCCAGGGCTTCTTTCAGGGTGAAAGGGGGCAGGATACTGGGAACCCGCTTCGCAAGCATGGTCTTGCCGCTGCCCGGCGGGCCGATAAGGATGATATTGTGACCACCGGCCGCTGCTACCTCCATGGCACGTTTGGCGGTTTCCTGTCCCTTCACCTCAGAAAAATCAAACGGGAAGTAGTTGATCTTGTCCTGAAACTCTTTTCTTGTATCAATCTCCGTCCTTTGTAGCGGTATTCCTTTGTTGAAGAAGTCAATGACTTCGCTGATGTTCTCTACACCGTAAACTTCCAGATTACTTACAATGGCTGCTTCACGCGTATTCTGTTTTGGAAGTATTATACCTTTAAAGCCTTCCTCTCTGGCTTTAATAGCGATAGGTAAAACTCCTTTAATGGGCTGCAGACCACCGTCCAGTGAAAGTTCGCCCATAATGATGTACTGAGCAATGTTTTCCGAAACAATCTGGTCCGAGGCGGCCAGAATGCCGATTGCGATGCTGAGGTCATAGGCGGAACCTTCTTTTCTCAGATCTGCGGGAGCCATATTGATCGTGATTTTCTTGCCGGGCACTTTATACCCTACATTTTTCAGCGCCGCGGAAATCCGGTAACTGCTTTCCTTTATGGCATTGTCCGGCAGGCCCACCAAATGATAGCCTACGCCGGGCGTATCTACGCTTACTTCTATCGTGATTGTCTGTGCGGTTACTCCGTAAATGGCACTCCCATAGATTTTTACAAGCATATTTACGCATTTTATACGTAAATTTAAACATAATTGCTTACCGGTGATTAAGTGTTTTCACCCTTTTTTTCTTTACTTTATTGAGAAATTTCCGGAAAGGAAAAGTCCACCAGTCTGTTATTGCGGGCCGGAGATTCAGCGAACCATTAAAATCCTTTTTAAATGATACAGCACATTCCGATTGAAAAAATTCTCTTCCTGGACATTGAAACCGTGCCGAATGCTTC
>CAYXUO010000160.1:0-4255 GCA_964468335.1 uncultured Chryseobacterium sp.
GGGTTTTACCCTGCATGTGTTTTGCCTGTTCACCAACCGCAATCGGTTTACCGGTGGAGCGCTCTATGGCCACAATAGATGGCTGGTCTATTACAATCTTGTTGTTATGTATAATCAGTGTGTTAGCTGTTCCTAAGTCAATCGCAATCTCCTGCGTGAACATATCAAATAAACCCATAATATTCTTCCGATTTCTTTTAGACAAATCAAGGGCACAAAGATATGAATTTAGAACCATTTCAGGAGTCTGGCTTGTCAAAATTTGGTTAAAGTTTTATTAAATGTAACAGGCTCTTTCTGTTGAAAATTAGGTCATATCTGCCTTTTTTCAAACAGTTGGCATCCGCACTTATAATTTATGATGATATTACAAACTCGAATACAGATGTTTGGTGATGAGGATTTTCATACCTGCTGAATTACAGTGTCCGGGAGGTTAAAAAATCAGTAAAAACCTGATGCCTATGTTCTGATTTATAAATACATAATGCTGATAATCATCACTACCCCGAACACTGTGCGTTAATTTAAATTTCAGTATTTTTGCAGTTGCGTTATGAATAACCTTCCTGAAATAAACAAAACCGCCAATTTTGCCGTACTGAGCGTAAGTTACGAGAAAGCCGATGCTGCAACGCGGGGGAAATTTGCTTTTTTTGAAGAACATATTAAGGATTTTGTGAACTCACTGCATCAGGAAAGTATAGGAGATGCGTTTGTGGTGTCCACATGTAACCGTACAGAAATTTATACCACCTCCGCAAACTATCTGCTAGTGGCCGAAGAGTTCTGCAAAACTACAGGCGTTAGTCTTACAGATTTTCTTCAGTTTGCCAATATTTATACCCGCGAAGAGGCTCTTAATCATCTTTTCCGTGTGGCAGGAGGTCTGGAAAGTCAGATTATCGGTGATTTTGAAATTATAGGACAGATCAAAAATGCCTATAACCGGTTCAAAAAAGAAAAGCAGAACAGTAATCCTTATTTGGAGCGCGCCATTAATTCGGCTATACAGATTTCCAGAAAGATTAAGAACGAAACCGGAATCTCCAACGGTGCAGCGTCTGTATCCTATGCAGCCGTACATTATATTTTGAATCATCAGAAACAATTGGCAGATAAGAACATCCTGTTGCTGGGAACCGGCGAGATTGGTCAGAATACTGTGGAGAATTTGGTAAAACATATTTTTGAACCCAATATTAAAGTGATGAACCGGTCTTTGGATAAAGCCGAGAAAATTGCCGAGAAGTATAAAATCCCGCATATTGCCATAGAAGACCTGGATGCGGAGCTTACCACAACTGACATCCTTATTGTAGCCACTGGCGCCACACATCCTATCATCAATAAAAATCATTTCCCAAATGGGAGGGAAACACTCGTTATAGATCTCTCGATCCCTCATAATGTAGATAAGAACGTTACCGAAAACCCTAATGTGCGGCTTGTAGATGTGGATCAGCTTTCTGCGCATATTAGGGAAACTATGTCCCAAAGGAAGAAGGAGATTCCTAAGGCAGAAGAAATAATTAAGGAAATGAGTAAGGATTTCGCCGAATGGGAAAAGAAAAGAAAAATGGTACCTAAAATTCATCACTTCAAAGCCGTGCTGAAAAACATGGAACGTAATGAGATGCACAATATTCACCGAAAGCACAGATATATTGGTGTGGAGGATATGGAACTTTCGGACCGTATGATCCAGAAGATAACCAACCGCTTTGCAAAATATATCATTGACCATCCATGGAAGGCGGAAGAAGTCAGTAAGATGATGCACGAAATTTTAGTGGAACAACCTAATAATGAATTCAATGAAAAGCATTAGAATCGGAACCAGAAATTCACCGCTGGCATTATGGCAGGCGCGGGAAGTTGCCCGCCATCTACAGAACAATAATTATAAGACTGAAATTACGCCTATCCTTTCATCCGGCGATAAAAACCTTACACAGCCGCTGTATGCGCTGGGTATTACCGGCATCTTTACACGGGACCTGGATACGGCACTTCTGAACGGAGAGATTGATATCGCTGTGCATTCGCTAAAAGATGTTCCCACCACACTTCCCGAAAATATTGAACTCATCGCTTATCTGGAGCGGGACTTCCATCAGGATGTACTGGTGAGAAAAGCTTCTTCGCAGGAAAAGCCACTTCATGAACTTAAGGTGGCTACAAGCAGCCTGAGAAGAAGGGCCTTTTGGCTCCGCGAATTTGCGCATGCTGAGTTTTCGGACATCCGCGGAAATGTGCAAACCAGACTTCAGAAACTTGATGACCTGGATTTTGACGCTACCTTATTTTCATTGGCGGGAATTAAGCGAATGGAGCTTGCGGTAGATTATGAAGAACTTCCCATGATGATTTCAGCTCCTTCGCAGGGAGTGGTGGCTGTGGCAGGGCTAAGTTCAAGCACCGAAATAAACGGGGTGCTGAGTCAGATCACGCACCGCGAAACAGAAATCTGTGTACAGATGGAAAGAAGTTTCCTGAGTACGCTGGAAGGAGGCTGTACGGCGCCTATAGGTGCTTTTGCAGAAATCAAGGATGGGCAGGTACGTTTTAAAGGACGTCTGTGTTCTCTGGACGGGAAAGACTGCATTGAGACGGATAAGATTTTCACCTACGAAGAAAATCGCAACTATGGCAGGGAACTGGCGGAAGAAATACTGAATAATGGAGGCCGTGAATTAATGTCCGTGATTAAAGCAACGCTTAAAATTTAATCTGCAACGGAGTATATGAAGGTTTTATTCACCAAGAAAAAGATTGATAAAAAAATGATTTCCGAGAAATTTGGGAGTCGTTTTTCTTATGATGCCGTGGATGTTATCAAAGTAAAAGCTTTGCAAATGGAACCTTTCGACCTGAAAAATCATTCCCTGATCTTCACCAGCGTCAATGCTGTAGAGGCTTTCTTTGAAAACGGATTCAAGCCCAATGAGGATTTCACCGACCGCAATTATAACAGGATTTACTGTGTAGGCCAGAAGACCAAGAAAAAACTCCGCGAAAAAGGATTCGGTACTTTTAAGGTGAAAAAGCACGCAAAGGATTTGGCCGAGTTCATCATTGAAAATTCCGCCCGGGAAAAATTCATTCATTTTTGCGGAAACCTGGCACTGGATGTTTTGAACAACGCACTTCCGCTGCAGAATATTTCCTATAGAAAGGTAGTAATCTATGAAACTGAGCTACTGTATCCGCAGGTTCACGGTGAATATGATGCAATTGCGTTTTTCAGCCCCAGTGGCGTACGCAGCTTTGCCAAATACAATTCCCTGGACGGCAGGAAAATATTCTCCCTGGGAAATACCACTTCTCGGGAAGTTAAAAATTATACTGAAAACAGAATTTACACCAGCAGAGAAAGCAGTTTCGAAGATATGCTGGATTTAATATTAAAATATGATTAAGAACGATTTATACCTGAAGGCCCTGAGAGGCGAAACCGTGGAACGCCCACCCGTATGGATGATGAGGCAGGCCGGCAGATATCTGCCCGAATTTATTGAACTGCGCAATAAATACGATTTCTTCACCCGTTGCCAGACGCCGGAACTTGCCTCTGAAATTACCGTGCAGCCCATCCGCAGATTTCCGCTGGATGCCGCCATACTTTTTTCCGATATTTTGGTTGTTCCTCAGGCCATGGGAATTGATTTCAAGATGAAGGAGAATGTAGGTCCCTGGTTGGATGATCCGATACGCACCACTGAGCAGGTAAATAAGGTAGTGGTTCCGGATGTCAATGATACTTTAGGTTATGTTTTTGATGCCATAGAAATGACCCTGGAAAAGCTGGATAATGAAATCCCGCTGATCGGATTTGCTGGTTCGCCATGGACCATCCTCTGTTACTGTGTGGAAGGTAAAGGCAGTAAAGCATTTGATATTGCCAAAGCGTTCTGTTTCACCAATCCCGAAGCTGCGCATCTTCTGCTTCAGAAAATCACCGATACTACGATCGCTTATCTGAAGAGAAAAGTAGAGAAAGGAGTTTCTGCAGTTCAGGTATTCGACAGTTGGGGAGGTATGCTTTCGCCAACAGATTATAAAGAGTTTTCCTGGCAGTATATTGACCAGATTGTGGAAGCATTGAGTCCTCTGACCCATGTTGTTGTTTTTGGTAAAGGCTGCTGGTTCGCACTGGAAGATATGACCAAAGCAAACGTTTCGGCATTAGGCGTAGACTGGACCATAACACCGGAAATTGCGAGAAAACTGACCCATAATTCAATCACACTGC
>CAYXUO010000161.1:0-4177 GCA_964468335.1 uncultured Chryseobacterium sp.
AGACCACCGTCTACACCCAAATACAGGTTAGCCATTTCGGAGCCTGCAAAGTAAATTTCCGCTCTTGGGAACCAATAGGTCTTATTGGTGCTTACAGATTCGGTGAGCATATTGTTCTGGTTATTGCCATTCAGGAAACTGAAACCAGACCCAATCATCAAGTAACTCTTCCCCCGGTAAAACGATAATTTTGGTTCTGCATAACCTTCAAGGTAATTTGAGCTGTTCTGATTAAGTAACTTAAATTCAGTATCAAGAGTCTCTAAGCCAAGTCCCAGGTCCGCATGAAGCTTCACGCCATCCAGCGGGAAATCCATTCCGTGTTTGGAAAGATTTACATCCAAACCACCGTAGGTTTCCTTCGCATCAAATTTGTCCGAAAGGAAAGAAGTTTTGAGCCGTATGTCATTCAGGATTTCATTGGAATAATGATCGTAGTAACCGTTCAGGGTGATGTTCTGTACCTGTTGCTTTAGGTTCACATTGGCATCCGGCTGCAGTGCATAGATACCATAGTAATTATAGTCATGAGAGCCGAAACCCGCATTCACATTAAATTTTCCTTTTTCACCGTAGGAATTGAGGTAGGCGCCCAAATCTACACGGCTGGAATTGCTGTCCCATGGATAATCGCCTCTCAGTCCACTTGTGGAAAGTACATGAGCATCTGCACCTACTTCAGTCTTGCTCTCTAAAACATAGGACACATTACCGTCAAAAAGTACTTTCCCAAAATTACCCATGCCGAACTGCAGGTAGTTATCCTGATAATCGGATCCTAATTTTGGCGAAATATCCTCGCCTTCAATGGTAGAAGTTGTAAAATCTGACGCGGCAGGAACGTTGGTCAGATTATAGTTCACGGGGTTCTGAGCTTTCTCTTCCGGCGGATAATTCTTAATGGTTTCTACAGAAGTCTTTTTCTTTTCAATTTTTCTCACTTCCGGCTCACGCTTGCGGTCCAGAATCAATTTTTCCTCTTTTATCTGAGAAAAAGCAACCTGTGAGATTCCCAAAAACAAATGGGATATAATTTGAACTTTCTTATTCATAATTGTCAGTTTAACAGCATGCCCATTCAGTAAGGGACGTGTGCGCTATTTCGTTTTGATGGAAATTTTTACTTAATGAGTTTTTTAACTTCACGGGCTTCTGCCACAATCTCCGGCAGGTCCTGATAATTCGCGATAATCTGATCCACAGTGTAACTTGCCTGGTAGTTGTCCTTGAGTCCAAGATAATTACGCGCCATCAGGACAAGGGCTTTAGCACCCCAATATTCTTCTGCTGCATAATTGTTGGCAAGTTTAAAGATGGTTTCATTAGACGATTTATAGCTCTTCGCTTTATTCTGATAGAATGCTTTTGCATAAAGTGCCTCGGCCGCAACTGCGGGATTAGACGACTTCTCCAGCGCCGCATATGCAGACTGAGCATCTTTGCCGCTGTTCATCAGGCTTCTGGCCTTAATTACCTTTGCGCTTTCCATTACAGCAGGCGCATTTTTAGAATTTGCAAGTACCAAATCTGCCAACCGCTCTGCCTCCTTGAAGTTTTTCTCGGTCGCATAGATCTTCATCATCTCCACATTGGCAAAATTCCTGATGTTCACATTGCCGGACGTCATGAGCCCATTCAAATACTTTTTTGCTTCAGTAGTATCGCCCTGTGCAATATAAATCTGTGCAATTCTTGTAAGCGCGTCTTCCTGATAATCACTCTGCACAGAAGCAACATCCTGAAGGGTCAATAAAGCTTTGGTGATATTGGAGGTCTGGTAATAACTTTCGCCCAACTCGTACTGTGCCTGATAGAGTCCTTCCCCTGTCGGATTCTGACTCAGATACTTCTCATACAATGGAATCGCACGTGCATATTCTTTTTTCAGATAATGCTGTTTAGCTGTGGCCAGATTAATTTCATCAAGCTCAGCCGCGTCTATCCTCACACCCAATTGCTGTGCGAATGCCTGATATCCGGCCACATCTCCGGTTTTCATATAAAGGGGACGCGACGCCTGCACCACTTTTGACGCAAAAGCGGTTCCGCGGTATTGGTTACCCAGCTGCTGAAATTCTGACAGCGCTTTGGCATCTTCATTACTGTCAATATAATTCTGCGCCCGGTAAATCTGTGCATTTGCGACAAGATCACGGTCAGCGCTACCTTTTATCACTCTTCCGAAATAATCGTTGGAATTGGTATAATCGGCATCCGTGGAATAAGCAACTCCAATTTCATACTGAGCGTCATCCACATATTCAGAATTGGAATATTGTGAAATAAGTCCTTTCAGAACGTTAATTTTCTCTGCATTCTTTCCCTGGAAACCAAGTGCCAGACCTTTCTGGAAAACGGTATAGTCGTTCACATTGCCTACGCTGTCATAAATTGCGATGGCATCTGCGAGTTCATTATTGGCATAATGGGTATCGGCCAGTCGCAGTTCGGCATCGCTCTTAAATTCAGGATCAGGATTTTTCAGGTACTCTGCAAAATATTGCTTTGCTTTAGTGAAATCTCTCGATTTAAAGTAGGCATATCCCAAATCGTAAGAAAGCTGCCTTCTTTCCGGAAATGCCGGACCTGTAAGGACATTTTCATAATGGCTGATTGCTGATGAATAATTGCCCTTCTGATAATAGGTCTGACCCAGCCAGTAATGTGCCCGGCTGTTAAATTCTTTATTGATGTTGAATTCCAGGCTTCTTAAGAAATACTGTTCGGCAGCATCATAATTCCCTTTGTTGAATTCTTCAGTACCCAGCAGGTACGACACTTCCTGATCAATCTTGTCTGTTTCAGGTGTTGAGTTCTGAAGTTTGTCTATTGCGGCGAGGGTTTCCTTATAATCACCCGAGTAGAGATATGATTTAACCAAAAGTCTCTTAAGTTCAGGTGTTTTGGAATCTGAAGGATATTTATCGATATAATTCTGAATCACCTTTGGTGCAGCCTCAAACGGATTACCTACGTCATAGCTTAATTTGGCATACTGCTCATGTGCCAGCTTCTGTACGGAACTGTCGTAATCCATCTGATGTGCGGAACGGTATGCTGAAAGTGCTTCCTGCTTCCTGCCGGTTTGGATATAGGCATTACCCAATTGGTAATATGCATTTTGGGACAGCGCTGAATTGCTGTTGATGAGCTGATTATAATAAGAAACTGCATCTTCAAATTTCTGAAGCTCTGCCGCCACAAATCCCATCTGATAAAGGTCGCTTTCGCTTGGATTGGATTTACTTTCCACAAAACTCTTGAGGTGCGGGTACGCAGCGGAATAATCCTTCTTCATAAAGTAACTCTCGCCGATGATCTTATGGACTTCAGCTTTATAGGGTTCCGAAATAGCCGGATCGTCCAGCAGGGTATTTCCTTCGGCGATGGCCTGGTCATACTGCTTCTCATTAAAATACATCTGTACATAATAAGGACGCACCAGCTTTGCAAATTTCTCATCGGACTTTACACTGTCAAAATACTGAAATGCTTTATCGTGCTGGCGGTCTGCATAATACAGATGACCCAACATATAAGCTATTTCCATTTTATTTTCTGTGCCAACATTTTCATAAGCTTCCTCCAGCGCACGGATTGCGCCCGCGCTGTCGCCGGTCATGAATTTGGCATAACCCAGTTTGAGTATGTAATCTGCATTTTCCTGACGGGAAAGCTGATACTGATTCACATTCTGCAGAGTTTCCAGCGCTTTGTCAAAATCCTTTTGGGCCAGATAGTAATCGGCCAACGGCAGATTGGCCTGTGCGAAGAAGGCGGATTCCGGATATTCCTTCATAAAGGCGGCCAGTCCCTTTTCAGCATGGTTTTTTTGAAGGATGACACCGATTACATTGTCAAAAAACTGCGAAGCTTCCTTTTTGGAGGCAGTAAGATTCTGGTTATAAAAATATTGCTGGGCATATTCGTATTGAGACGCGTTAAAAATCCTTGTTTGATACAGGTTTTCGGCCAGGTTGTAGGTGTATGAACCGCGGTCGCTGAAATATCTTGAGTGCTGGGCTTCGGCTAAACCAAAATAAAAGACGGCGCCGGCCAGTAACAATTTCTTCGAATTCATTTTGCAGATTTAGGAAGGTTATTTTATCAACGAAAATATTGATAACTTATTTCTCTCACAAGTGTTTTCGTTAATGTGGATATGTGGATAACGTTA
>CAYXUO010000162.1:0-4161 GCA_964468335.1 uncultured Chryseobacterium sp.
TTTGAGATCTTAAAATACTATCTTGATAATCTGGAAACCAAATACAATGTGGATTTCTTCAAAGAGGAAATACCTCTTGGAACCATTGGCAGTGTGTCACTTCTTAAGAACAAGATTAATACGCCCTTCTTTGTCTCCAACTGCGATATACTTATAGACCAGGACTACCGCGATGTCTACGATTATCACGTTCGGAATAAAAATAAAATTACGATTGTGGCAGCGGTAAAGACTTACCGTATCCCTTACGGCGTTGTGGAATCCGGTGAGAACGGCACTCTGGAAAGCCTCTCCGAAAAGCCCGACATAAGTTATATGATCAATACCGGGGTCTACCTTTTGGATCCTGAGCTTATAGATGATATTCCTGAGAATCAGTTCTTCCACATTACTGAACTGATAGAAAAGACGCGCAGCGCCGGCGGCAGGGTGGGTTGCTTCCCGGTAAGCGAAAAATCCTGGACAGATATTGGCGACTGGAGCGAATATCTGAAATACATCAATAAGGATAGTTAGTATGGAAAAACCACTGATCAGTGTCATTGTACCGGTATATAAAGTAGAAAAATACCTTCACAACTGTGTAAACAGTATACTTAACCAATCCTATTCGAATTGGGAACTTATTTTGGTAAACGACGGCTCACCAGACGCTTGCCCGCAGATCTGTGATGAATATGCTGCTGCTGATACTCGTATTAAAGTTTTGCACAAGGAAAATGGAGGCGTAGCTACTGCGCGCAATGCAGGATTTGAGTTTAGCTCTGGTACGTATGTTTCATTTTTGGATGGTGATGATTATTGGCATCATGATTATCTGAAAACGTTACTGGAATTGACTTTGAGTTATAATGCAGATATTGCTCAATGCGGACACATACGTGGATCAGAAGTTAGTTTTCCAAAGATTGAACAAAAGGATAATATTAAGTTATTTGATAACCATTCTGTTTTTTTGGAAGGATTTGCAAAAGTTACAGTATGCACCAAGTTATATCACCGTAATATATTAGACGGACTCCCAATTCCTGAAGGAAAATACTTTGAAGATGATTTGGCAACTTGGAAATGGTATTATAAAGCGCGTGTTATAGTAGTTACTTGCCGGAAGTTCTATTATTATTATGCAAATGATCAAAGCACTATGGCGAATCATTATTCCAAGCCAAACTTTGAGTTTCTTGAAGGTTACCGTGAGCGAATCGCCTTTTTTACATCCACGGGTGAGCAAGATCTTGAAGATCATACCCGGGGCCATATATGCAGAGCAATGGTTATAGTAAGAGGTAATCCAAATCTTACTCATGAGCAGAAAAATATAGCCGAAGAAACCTTTAATGAAAATTGGAGATATATTAAAAATAGCCAATATTTACCTGGAAAGTTGAAATTCATTTTTTTAATGTTTAAAATATTTCCATCTCTAATTGGTTATGTTGTATACAATATAAATAAAGGATGAAAATACTGATAATTGCTGACGAAGTTTGGAATGATGATGTGCATGGGAACAATGTGCTGAGCAACTGGTTCAGCGGTTTTGATGCAGAATTTGCGCACATTTACGGCAGTCCGGGAAATCCCAAAAACAACTCGTGCACCAACTATTTCCAGGTTACTGACATAATGATGGCGAAGTCTATTTTGGGAAAACCTGCTGGGCGAGCATTTAAGATTTCAGTTTCAGATATGCAGCAGGAAAATGGATCCGTGGCGGAGGCCAAGCCTGAGAAATTTTATCAGATAATGAAATCAATGACGGGTGAAGGTCTTCGCACAGTCCGGGAAATGATATGGCAGGCAGGCAAATACGATACAGTAGCACTCAAAAAGTTTGTAGCAGATTTTAATCCGGATATTGTATTCTGTCCCCGATTATTAACGCCCAAGGTTCTGCGACTGGAGAAAATAGTTTCAACAATGACTAAGGCGCCGTTTGTTGCATTTACTGCAGATGATGAAGCATCGCTTATGCAGGTGAGCTATTCTCCCTTATTTTGGATTAAAAGGCATTTGTTTAGAAAACAGTTTAAGAAACATGCAGCACTTTATAAGCATTATTACACTTTCTCCGAAGAGCAGGCAAATGATTACCAGCAACTGTATGGTGTTCCTGCAACTACCTTATATAAAGGCGGAAAATTTAAAACAGAATTTAAGCCTCAACCTGCTCACCAACCCATCCGTCTGGTGTATGCCGGCCGTTTATATTGCAGCCGGTGGAAAACCCTTAGTCAGATTGCGAAGGCAATAAAAAATATTAATGCGGAAGGTGTTCGTGTTGTGATGGATGTTTATACTCCGGACCACATTACCGAGGAACAGAGATCAGCAATGACGGTCTCCGAAGATGTACGCCTCAAAGGTCGCGTTACACCTTCTGAACTTGAGAAGATCTATGAAGAATCGGACATAGCTCTGCACGTGGAATCCTTTGAGAAAAGGTACAGATATGCTACACGCGTGTCCTTTTCAACCAAAATTGTGGACTTAATGGCCTCGTCTTGTGCAATAATGGCAATTTGTTGGGATCAACACGCAGGATATCAGTATTTACAAAAGAACGATGCTGCATTTTGCATTCCCTCCACTGACGGTATTGAACCCCTGCTGAAACGCATTGTAGAAAACCCTGTCCTGATTGAAGAATATGCCGAGAAAGCCTGGCTTTGCGGTAAGAGAGAACATAGTGCGGGCAAAATACAGGCTCAGATTATGGAAAAATTTACTTCAGTGATTGAAGATTCTAAAATTCAAAATAAGAAATCTACCTTATGATACATCATTAGGTAAACAATATTTTAATATGGTAAATCCAAAATTTAGTGTAATTGTTCCCTGTTATAATGTTGAGGAATACGTTTTAAAATGTGTAAGGAGTATTGCCGAACAGGACTATGACAACCTGGAAATTATCTGTATAAACGATGGGTCTACAGATAGCACTTTAAGTATACTAAGGCAACTGCAGCAGGAAATAAAAAATGTTAGAGTTATAGATCAGAAAAATGTAGGGCTTTCTGGATCCCGTAACGTGGGAATAAAGGCAGCTACCGGTGAGTATATTATGTTTATAGACAGTGATGACTGGCTGGACCCGGATACTTTTGCAAAAACTTTCGAAACCGGCTTTGATTTAATTATCTTCTCATATAACCGCATTTTTAAAAATAATATAGAACCGCGTGCTTATAATCTCTCAGGTATTTATCCTGTGAGTGAAATACAGCGGAGAATGATTGGATTAATTGGCGAAGAACTCAGGGATCCCAGTCAGGCAAATTCTTTGGCCGCTGCCTGGGGGAAAATATATAGAACCTCCATCATTAAGGACAATAATGTAGAATTTGTTGACACCCGAATAATAGGAACAGAAGATGCCCTTTTTAACCTTCAATATCTGGAATACTGCAAGGGGACCGTAAAAATTATTGACAAGCCTTATTATAATTATATCCGCTTTAATGTAAACTCCCTCACGGCAAAATCTAAGCCGAATTTACAGTCCCAATGGAAAGAACTGCACAAGAGGATGGCAGTAATTTCGGAAGGAAAAGATCTGATATTTCAGCAAGCATACCATAGTAGAATTGCCTTAAGTTTAATTGGTCTAGGCCTGAATGAAATGGCAAGAAAGGATGGGAATATTAAGATTTATAAAGAAATTTCTAAAATTATCCAAGACCCGGAATTTAAGAAAGCTATTAAAAGTTTGGATTTTCACTATATGCCACCCCATTGGAAAGTGCTTTTTACGTTGGCAAAATATGGAAATGCTGCCGGCGTCTTCGCAATGATGAAATTAATGGATACTATATTGAAACGAAAAAATAATTAAGGTAATAATTGTTCATTTAAGATCGTAACTAGGCCAAATGTGTAGAGACTTTTTATGTGTATACAACGCAGTAAATGATAAGTGTGACTTAATACAGCAAAAATTAATCTAAATATTCACAAAGCTTTAATCTATTCGGGAATTTATTTCCATATTCCAACAGATAAATAAATAATGACACAAAAGGACGGTTACCCGGAACAGGGTAAACTCAAAGTATTGGAAATCATCAATCTGTTTTCTTCTGCCAAAATTTTTATTGGCGGGCAGTTCCGCTATTTTAAAGAAAATGGTGTGGATATGCATCTGATATGCAGTCCGGA
>CAYXUO010000163.1:0-4098 GCA_964468335.1 uncultured Chryseobacterium sp.
TAAGCCAGTGCTTGGTTTTGTCGGCGGGCTCAACTATCGTTTAGATTTTCCCTTACTTGACCAGCTTATTAAAAATAACCCACAGTGGCAATTTGTTCTCTATGGCCCCATTCAAAAAGACCAAAAAAAAGACCCGCAATTCAAAACTACAGAGTGGCTGCGTAAAATTAGTAAATATAAAAACGTTTTCATGGGTAAGAGCAACAATCGCTACGAATTATATGGTGTAATCAGGCAATTTAATGTGGCAATTATTCCCTACAATACTCATGTCACTTTTAACAAATATTGTTACCCCATGAAGGCTTTTGAGTATTTTTATTTAGGTAAAGAAGTTATAAGTACCGAAATTGAAGAGTTGAAATTAAATAAACTTAAGAAATTTTTCTTTTGCCTATTTTTGCAGCATTAACGCCAAAACTAGCGAGCATAATGCAGATTTCAGAAAAATACAGTCCCCGGGAAACTGAGTCCAAATGGTACAGTTACTGGCTGGAGAATAATTATTTTCATTCCGAACCCAATGAAAAACCTCCATACACCATAGTGATCCCGCCGCCTAACGTAACGGGCATACTTCATATGGGACATATGCTCAATAATACCATTCAGGATGTGCTGGTACGCCGTGCGCGTATGCAGGGCTTTAACGCCTGCTGGGTTCCGGGTACGGATCACGCCTCTATTGCAACAGAGGCCAAGGTAGTGGCAAAACTGAAATCAGAAGGCATCAGCAAGTCAGATATTACAAGGGAAGAATTCCTGAAACATGCCTGGGCCTGGACCGATGAGTATGGAGGCACCATCCTGGAACAGCTTAAGAAGCTGGGCTGCTCCTGCGACTGGGAGCGCACACGTTTTACTCTGGAACCTAAGATGTCCGAACAGGTAGTCAGATCCTTTGTAGATTTATATAATAAAGGAATGATTTACCGCGGCTACCGCATGGTGAACTGGGATCCGGAGGCTAAGACCAATATTTCGGATGAAGAGGTAATCTTTAAAGAGCAGAACGGTAAACTGTATTACCTAAAGTATAAGGTGGAAGGATCCGAGGAGTATCTTTCTGTAGCAACTACACGTCCTGAGACTATATTTGGCGATATGGCGGTTTGTGTGAACCCTGGTGATGAGAGGTATGCGCATCTGAAAGGCAAAAATGTTATTGTACCAATAGTAAACAGGGTAGTTCCTGTAATTGAAGATGATTATGTTGATATTGAATTCGGAACCGGCGCACTGAAAATTACACCTGCTCACGATATCAATGACTACGAGATTGGTAAGCGTCATAACCTGACCATCATAGATTCACTGGACGATGATGCCAACCTGAATTCCCACGGACAGCATTACGCAGGCAAAAACCGATTTGAGGTACGCAAGCTCATCGCGAAGGAACTTGAGGAGAATGGTTTATTGCTGAAGGCTGAGGATTATGTAAATAAAGTGGGGACTTCAGAACGTACAGGCGCTGTAATCGAGCCTAAAGTTTCTGTACAATGGTTCCTGAGAATGTCTGATCTTGCCAAACCTGCACTGGATGTAGTAATGGACGACAAGGTGAAATTTCATCCTGAAAAATTTAAGAATACCTATAAATACTGGATGGAGAACATCCGCGACTGGAATATCTCCCGACAGCTTTGGTGGGGCCAGCAAATCCCGGCTTATTTCTATGGTGATGGCGAAAATGATTTCGTTGTAGCTGAGAATATCGAAGAGGCGCTACCGTTGGCAAAAGAGAAATCCGGAAACAATAATCTGCAGTCTTCTGATCTGCGTCAGGATGAAGACGCACTCGATACCTGGTTCTCGGCCTGGCTTTGGCCCATGTCCGTTTTCAATGGTTTGCTGGATAATGACAATAAAGAGATTGATTACTATTATCCAACCTCAGACCTGGTTACAGGTCCCGACATTATATTCTTCTGGGTGGCCAGGATGATTATGGCAGGTCAGGAATACAGAGGCGAGGTGCCCTTCAGGAATGTATATTTTACAGGGATTGTCCGGGATAAGCAACGCCGGAAAATGTCAAAGTCTCTGGGTAACTCACCGGACCCTATTGAACTGATTGAAAAATATGGTGCCGATGGGGTGCGTGTTGGTATATTGTTGAGTTCGGCAGCCGGAAATGACCTTCTTTTTGATGAAGAACTTATGCTTCAGGGGCGAAATTTTGCCACTAAGATCTGGAATGCATACCGCCTGATTCAGGGTTGGACAAAGGATGATGCTATAAAAGCTTCTGACGCCGACCAACAGGCGATCGATTGGTTTGGTCAGCAAATGGACAAGACCATCCTGGAGATTGAAGATCAATTTGCGAAGTTCCGAATATCAGACGGTCTTCACCTTTTGTATAAACTGATCTGGGACGACTTCTGCTCCTGGTATCTGGAGGCCATCAAGCCTGGTTTTGGCGAGTCCATTTCCACGGAAGTATATCAGCAGACTATCGTTTATTTCGAGAGCCTGATGAAGCTGTTGCATCCATTTATGCCCTTCCTAACAGAGGAGTTATGGCAGAATATTGCGCCGCGTACGACTGAGCAGGCACTTGTCATTGCACAGCAGCCAAAAACTACCGGGTACAATGCCGAAATTCTAAACCAGTTTGAGACCGCGAAAGAATTGGTAGCCGGTGTACGTAACTACCGCCAAAGCAACGGAATTTCGCCCCGCGAGGCTGTAGAGGTATTCACCAATGCTGAGTCCTTTCCAAATAAAGATCTTATCGTTAAGCTGGCTAACATCTCAACGGTACATTTTGCGTCGAGGACAGATGAACCAAGCTTTACTTTCATGGTGGGTGGTACCGAGGTTTCAATTCCACTGAGCGAAAGTCTGGACCTGGAAGAAGAGAAGCGGAAAACGGAAGAGGAGATTGCTTATCTTCAGGGATTCCTGAAATCTGTGGAGAAGAAACTTTCCAATGAGAAATTTATGGCGGGAGCACCGCAGCAGGTGGTGGACAATGAACTGAAAAAGCAGAAGGACGCGCAGGACAAAATTGTACTGCTTACAAGTAAACTTCAAACCTTATAAGCTGATTTCTTATGAAGCACATAGATAATATCAGCCGGCTCTTCACAAAGGATTTTGTGGAAAATCCGCTCATCGAATCATTCGAGGTGGGCGACATTCACATGCCTACCGGCCATCTGGTAGCATGCGATCCTGTAATCACGAGTGATATGGTTCCGTTTACCACGGTTTTCCCGAAGGGATCATTTCCAATACTTCTTCATAAAGAAAAGGAGAGCAACTGCGTGGCCTATGCCGAAATACGTTTTGGGACTGCCCCAATTACGACCTGGCAGATGGCGACCACCGCCGGACAGGACATTAAGGAGCTTAAGGGTGAAGAAATCTTTGGTTACCCTGTAGAAAGCGGTATGGCCAGTTTTATGGATCTTGAAACGCAGGATTGCCTTAATCATCTGGAGAAAACACTGTATCACCGTAAAGGTGCAGATTTCATGGGCATCTACGAAGAGTTTTTTCATGACCATTTCTTTGATGAAAACGGGGCAATAGACCAATACGCTTTCCTGAAACCTAATGACGGACGTGGCGGAACCATATTTGCCTTCGAGGCAGGTTATGGAGAAGGTTTTTATGCAAGCTATATTGGTTTCAGCGGCGATAACCAGCCGGTAAAGATTGTAACCGAGTTCATAGAGGTTACCGGGTAGTATTCCGGCATACCATTGGTTTAGAATGATTACTTTTGTTATTAAACCTGAATCATGAAGTTAAGTACTGAAAAACCAAAAATAGTTGTTGTAGGAAGTTCATCCCTGGATCTTGTATTCGCTACGGAACGGCATCCAAAGCCCAACGAAACCGTAATGGCCGAAAAAACTGAACGTTTTTTCGGTGGCACAGGTGCTAACCAGGCAGTGGGTACTGCACGTTTGGGAGCCAGTGTAAGTTTTGTGAGTTGTGTAGGTGCGGATGATGCTGGACGGGAGGTTTTCCGCAATCTGAAAGCCGAAGGAATCAATGTAGATCTTGTAAATGTCACTTCCGAAGCGGACACAGGTACCGCTTTTGTAACTTCGGCTGAAGGCCGGACTACGATCGTGGTAG
>CAYXUO010000164.1:0-4015 GCA_964468335.1 uncultured Chryseobacterium sp.
CTCTACAGACTTACCACACTTTTTGCCTAATCCCCCAGGTTTTGTTCCTGATCCAATTATTATAGCACTTTTAGTTAAGAGAGAGCAAGACGGGCTCCTAAGGCACGGTGACCGTGTGGCATAAGAACTGATAATAAACCAAAAAAGCCCCTAATTGGGGCTTTATGCGATCCGGACGGGACTCGAACCCGCGACCTCCGCCGTGACAGGGCGGCATTCTAACCAGCTGAACTACCGGATCAGATTTTAAAAAGTTCTGAAAAACTTTGGTATCTCAGTTTGGCCTCGAACCCGTCTCGTCACTCCTGACGAGAGCATTCCTACCAACTGAACTACTGAACTAATCAATGATAAAGAACTTCTTTCTTTTTGGTGAGTGCAAAAGTACACATAAATATGTACTGCACCAATTTTTTATTAATAAAAATACTTCCCCCGAAGGGAAAGCATTCATTATCAATCTGATTATTTTATAAATGTGCTGAAAGTTTTTCAGAAATAACCTCCTTGGATGCCACACCAACGATTTTATCAACTACTTCACCATTTTTAAAGATAAGCACAGTTGGAATATTTCTGATTCCGTAATCTACAGAAACCTGCTGATTATTGTCAACATCTACCTTACCTACTATGGCTTTACCTTCAAAATCGGCGGCAACTTCTTCGATGATTGGTCCAAGCATACGGCATGGCCCACACCATACTGCCCAAAAATCTACAAGTACCGGTTTATCTGATTTAAGCACTGTTTCCTGAAACGAACTGTCTGTAATTTCTACTGCCATTTTTTATATTTTTTTTATTAATACTCTACGAACAGATGCAAATGTACACTTTTAAAGATTCATCCTTTCTGCTCCAAAGCCTATTCTAATAATTTACACTTTCTATTTTATAGCTTTCCGCAATTTTCTTCAGAGCATCAGCCAGAATGTCTATTTCTTCCCTGGTGGTAAGATGACTGAAAGAAACACGCAATGGGGTGGTACTGTTCAGCTCCTCATCTTCCAGCAGCATCAGCATAACCATCGAAGGTTTTGAGGCTCCGGAAGAACATGCACTTCCCTGCGATACTGCAATACCCTGCATATCCAGTTTCATACCAATCATTGGGTCTTTGAAGGGCAGCAAAATACTAAGTACTGTATAAAGGCTGTTGTCCTTCTCCATGCTTCTGCCGTTAAACTTAACACCCGAAACAACTTCTGAAATCCTTCTAACCGCGTACTCTTTTATTTCTTTGATATGCTCAGAATAATCTTTCAAATTATCCATTGCAAGCTGCATAGCAGCACCTAAACCTACAATCCCGGCGACATTTTCCGTGCCAGCCCTAAGACTTCTCTCCTGCGGTCCACCCGTGATTAAGGCCTTCAGGCCGGAAGACTTTCTGATAAACGCAAATCCGCTGCCCTTGGGGCCATGAAATTTATGGGCGCTGCAGGAAGCAAAATCAACTGGGATATCGGAAAAGTCGAGATCTATATGAGCCATGCTTTGAACTGTATCCGAATGAAAGAGCGCATTGTGCTCTTTACATACTGTCGCGAACTTCTTAAGATCGATCAGGTTTCCTATCTCATTATTGGCATGCATAAGCGATACAAGTGTTTTTGCATCGGATGCTTTAAGTACCTCCTCCAACTGTGCCAAATCTATATCGCCTTTTTTATCCGGACGAAGGTATACAACCTCTACGTTTTTCCGTGCTTTCATCTCCGTGATGGTCTCTGCCACACATTTGTGTTCGATTGGCGATGTAATAATTCGGGTAACACCCAAGTTACGAACACAGGATTTGATGATCATATTATTGCTTTCCGTTCCGCAGGAGGTAAAAATAATCTCCGCCGGACTTACATGTAAATAATCGGCAACCTTTCTCCGAACATTTTCAATAAGAATCTTAGCTTCCTGACCAAAACTGTGTGTGGATGATGGATTACCGAAGTTCTTCATGGCTTTAACCATTTGGGTAATAACTTGGTCTGCCAAAGGCGTAGTGGCAGCATTATCCAGATAAACTTTATTCATAGGGAGTAGGTATTATAGCCTTCAAAATTAATGAAAAAAACGGAAATGGCTTTCGTCGGCCCAATTGAGCATGGCTTGGTCGCCAGCGGTATCGCCAAAGGCAATAATCTTGTCATATTTCCTGCCCTGCAACTCATTTTTTATGCGGTTCAGCTTTTCATCGCCATTACAGTTCGGCGTTATCAGTCTGCCTGTAAACACCTCATCTTTAAACTCCGCTTCAGTCGCCAAAAGTTTCATGTTGAATTTTTGCGCAAACGGCCGAACCCAGATGTCAAGTGATGCCGTAACCAACCAGCTTTCAGTGTAATGAAGATCCCTGCTGTTCAGGAAATCCAGAGCATTCTGCCGAATGATGGCCGGATAATTCTCTTCAAAAAATTTTGTCGCCTGTTCTTCAATACAGGATTTTCTTTCACCTTTGAGTACAGAAGCAATAAAACTTTTCTTCACACGTTCCGCAGTCATCAACCTAATTTTAAGTAAAGCGAAAAGTGGTATATGCCTCAGAAACTGAATGTAAAACCGTGCAGGATTATAATAACGGAGAAACAGAAACATGGTATCTTTATAGGTAAGTGTGCCGTCAAAATCAAAGCAGTACAGTTTCTTCATCGTTAAAATATGGTTAAAGTTTTAGTTTTACAAAAATAAATTCTGGTATATGCCTGATTATGAACATAATCATTCGCCAAACCGGAAGCACATAAACCACCTTACGTTTATTTTTAAACGCTTTGAAAATACTTTTCGCAGCTTGCGCGGGCTCGGCGGTAAGCACAGGAGTAAGTGGAAGTCCCTCGGTCATCTTTGTACGCATAAATCCCGGTTTGACCGTCATCACATGCACCCGACGGCTGTGCATGTAATTACGCAACCCACTCAGATAGGCCGTAAGACCCGCTTTAGCACTTCCATAAATAAAATTACTCTGCCGGCCCCGCTCGCCGGCCACAGAAGACAGCACGATCATCGTGCCGTTGCGCCTCCTCTCCATTTTTTCAGCGAAATGGGTTAAAAGCGGGATGAGTCTGGCGTAATTGATATCCAGCACCCTGGCTGTATTTTTATGGTCGAAAAGACCTTCTTCCGTGTCCAACCCCAGGTAACCCACCGCGCAGAAAAGCAACGAAGACTCAATCGGGTCAAATTGAGTGAAATTAAAATCAACATTCAAATCCAATGGAATTATCTCCGAGTCCTGTAGATATTTGACCTGTAAATGGCGGGCAAACTTCTCCGCCGTTTCTACTTGGGAAGTAAACAGATATAGCTTTTCAAGATTTCCGTCCTGCTGCAACACTTCTTCAACAAAAGCCTGTGCTATTTCGGAATTACTGCCTAATACAATCATTATTTATTTTCTTTTAAGCTTAACTGCTCTTCTCACAAAACAGAGTTAGTATGGCTGCTGATTATCCTTTTATGCTGTAAGGAGACAAATTTTGGATTATCAACATTCTTTAAATAGTTTGTTAATGTAGATTTACTCATAGTATCTTTACTCAAATAAATCCTTCCGCCGTATTGCTCTACGATAAGATCCAGTTTGGCCACAAGGGAGGGTAGTTTTTGATCAACTTTGAAATCAAGTGCCAGCGTGTAGCCCTCCATTGGAAAAGAATTGTAGGCGTGGGCATTATTCTTCCCAAAGAGTTTAAGAACCGCCAGAAAAGATCCGTTCCCGCTTTCGGCTATTGTTTCAAGAATTTTCTGCATCCCTTCCCTGCCATGCATCTTGGGAATGACGAGTTGATATTGTATAAATCCCTGTTTGCCGTAAATCCTGTTCCAGTGATCTATAGCATCCAAAGGAAAGAAAAACTTTTCATAATCCACGATTTCTGTTACGGCCTTTTGCCGCTGCTGCCCAAAATATATTGCATTGAAAAATTTAACGGTAATGCTGTTTAAAACAAAGGAAGGCAGGAAGAATGGTATGGACGGCCTTAGCTTTTTCTCTATCTGCAATGCTGCC
>CAYXUO010000165.1:0-4003 GCA_964468335.1 uncultured Chryseobacterium sp.
ACCAAAGAGCTCTTTGGTAATGGTTTCCACATCCTGCCCGTCTTCCTTCCCTCTTTCGTCAAATGGTTTCAGCCTCACAAAAGCCTGTCCCACATTCGAACCCTGCCCAGACATAAATCCGCGGCTGGCGGTGAAGGTCACATTCTGAACCCCCGGAATTTGTCGGGCTTCTTCCTGCAGATCTTTCAAGACATTGTAAGTACGCTCCATGGAGGAGCCTGGTGGCAACTGAACATCGGTAAAGATAATCCCACGGTCTTCCTTCGGAATAAATCCTGTAGGCATGGTGGAATTTGCCCACCAGAATGTCAGGGCACCGGCGGCAAAAATAAGCAGCGTAATCCATTTGTGGCGCAGCAGGTATACGAATGACCGGCCATATTTATGCGTCACTGCCCGGAATCCAATATTGAATTTGGCAAAGAATTTCTGCCCAAAATTCAGTTCTGAATAGGCTTTATGTTGATGTGCTGAAGGTTTAAGGAAAAGTGAACAAAGTACCGGGCTTAAAGTTAAAGCGTTAACCGCAGAGATCAATATCGCAATAATAAGTGTAATTCCGAACTGCTGATAGAAAACTCCCGTCGGGCCCTGAAGGAAAGTCACCGGAATAAATACCGCTGCCATAACCAAAGTGATGGATATAATCGCACCCGTGATTTCGTCCATGGCAGAGACCGTCGCTTTTTTGGCATCCGTATAGCCCTGTTCCAGTTTGGCGTGTACCGCTTCTACCACCACAATGGCATCATCTACCACAATACCAATTGCAAGAACGAGTGCGAAAAGCGTAAGCAGGTTCAGTGAATAGCCAAGTAAATTCAGGAAAAATAAAGTCCCGATGATGGACACCGGCACTGCGATTGCCGGAATCAACGTTGAACGGAAATCCTGAAGAAACAGGAATACCACCAGAAATACGAGGATAAAAGCTTCAATAAGCGTGGTAATTACTTTACTGATGGAGGCCTCCAGGAAGTCATTGGTATCAAAGTTAATGCTGTAGCCAATGCCTTCGGGCAGGGTTTTTTCGGTTTCCTCAAGTAAGGTTTTAATGTCTTTAATGATGTTCTGCGCGTTGGAACCGGGAGTTTGGAAAATACCCATACTCACAGAACGCCGGCCATTATTTTCACCGATACCGCCATACGACAGAGCGTCAAGTTTGACATCAGCCACATCCTTCAAACGCAGGTATTCACCGTTGCCCAGAGCACGTACGACGATGTTTTCATACTCTTCCACCTCGTCATGTTTTCCTTTGTAGGTAATTACGTACTGGAAGGAGCTCCCGCTGTTTTCGCCCAACTGTCCGGCAGCGGCCTCACGTGACTGCTCACTGATGACTTCTGAAACTTCTGAGGGCTCCAATCCATATGCTGCCATTTTAGCCGGATCCAGCCAGATTCTCATGGAATAGGTTTTTCCGCCAAAAGCCGAGGCATCACCCACACCATTCACCCTTTTAATGGCCGGAATGATGTTGATGTTCATATAGTTCTGCAGCCAAACCTCATCCAGATCCGGATTTGAGGTAAAGAATGAAAGGAACATAAGGGCACTGGTCTGCTGTTTGTTCACCTGAACCCCGGACCGCGTCACCTCAGACGGCAGCAAAGGAAGCGCACGCTGCACCTGGTTCTGCACATTCACCGCTGCAATGTCCGGATCTATTCCCTGCTTAAAGAAAACCTGAATAGAGGCCGAACCGTTGTTTCCGGCCGAAGAGGAAATATAATCCATCCCTTCTACCCCGTTCACCTGCTCTTCTATCGGAATGATTACACTGTTCATCACGGTTTGCGCATTGGCACCCGTATAATTGGCCGAGATCCGGACCGTTGGCGGCGCGATATCCGGATACTGTGTCACCGGCAGGGCTACAAGACCCAGGATACCGAGGATGACAATCAGGATGGATATAACGGTTGAGAGTACCGGTCTGTTTATAAATTTTTTAATCATACCAGCTTCTTAAAATATGGGCTTTATCGAATTTACAATATCATCGAACCTCACGGGCGTAGGCTTTACAGGAGTTCCTGATTTCAGGCCGCCAGTTCCTTCAGCCACAACGGTCTCTCCTTTTTTGGCACCGCTTTTTATGATCACCATATTTCCGGCGCGGTCTGTCACATCGATTACAGCGGTTTTCGCGGTATCCTTATCCACTTTGTACACATACACCAGCCCCTGCTGCTCATAGGTGGCACTCTCCGGAACCACCAGAACACCTTCATACATACGCGGAACGCGGATGGTTCCGCTGTTGCCGTTGCTCAGCAGTTTATCCGGGTTAGGCAGCGACACGCGGAACTGAATACTTCCGGTTGCTGGATCAATGGCACCGGTCACGGCTTCAATCCGGCCTTTCTCTTTATAAACGTCGCCATTGGCAAGAACAAGTTCGACCATCGGCATGTTTTTCAGTTTCTCGGACATTGATGCACCGTAAGAATTCTTCAGGAAATCAAGATATTCCCTTTCATTCATCGAAAAGTAAGCAAATAGACCGCTGGTATCAGAAACCGTTGCAATAGGCATCGGATCCGATGGTCCTACGAGGCTTCCGTTTCTCATGTTTATTTTGCCCAGTACACCGGAAATTGGCGAGCGGATTACAGAATAGTTAATATTTTCACGCACTCCCTGATAGGTAGCCTGAGCCTGGGAAACTCCCGCACCTGCCTGCTGTTTGGCAGCAATAGCCTGCTGAAGCTGGGCCTGTGCCCTGGCCAGATTGGCCTGCGCGGTCTGCAGCTGAACTGAACTGATAATATTTTTCTCCACCAGGGGACGAAGCTTGTCCACCTCTACTTTTGCAGCGTTTACGCCTGCCTGAGCGGCACCCACACTGGCCTCAGCGGCAGTCACATTAGAGCGGGCAGCGCCTATTCCGGCATTTGCGGCCGCTGCGGTTTGACTTAATGAATTGGTTTCGAGGCGGAATAGCGGCTGGCCTTTGGTCACATACTGCCCTTCATCTACCAGGACCTGCGTGATGTAACCCTGGATCTTGGCCCGAACCTCATTATTCACCCGACCCTGGATGGAGGCCGGATATTCTGAGTACGCGGTTACATTACGTGTTTCTACCTTTACTGTACTGACCGCCTTAGGGCCCTGTGGCGGTTTGTCGTCGGTTTTCTTGCACGCAGTCACAGCCATGGCTGCCAGACTGAAAAATATAATTTTGCTCTGCATCTTATAGTTTGCTTAGTGAATTCTTGATGTTGTTGATGTTGGTGGTCATAAGCTCCTTGTACACCGTATACTTATCATCGGTCTCGCCACGGAACTCCTGGATACTGTCCAGGATTTCAAGCTCCTTACTCAGGCGCTCAATGATCTGGGTGTAGCGCAGTTTCAGGAAGTTGTCGTTGACTACAAAATAGCGCTTCCTTTCGTTGATTTTATTAAAATCCTGAATGAGCTGCATTGTGAGGAGGATATTGATGTTGGAGGATACCGAACTTTTGCTGGCACAGAAAATCTCAACGAACTCATCAAAACTAATTCCCTTCTTTTCAAAGTCGAAGAGCAGGTAGGCATAAATCTTGGCCGCAAGTGGCGGCAGATGAAAAGTTTCGCTGTAAAAGGTGACCAGATTCTGGAAAATCTGCTGGTCAATCTCCAGTGTTTTAGGCATTACATAAGCTTATCCCACAAAAGTAATAAATGGTTCGGGAAAAACCGAACCATATTGTGATAATAGATGAAATCAGTTAACCTCAATTTTGAATTGTGGATGTTGGATTATGAATTTTGAGGTCTTAACGGTTTGAGTATTTGGGTATTTGGTTTTGGAGTATTTGAGTGATTGGGTAATGGTGTATCTGCGTATTTGTGTAATGGATAATTTAATTATAAGCAGTAGTTTTTGAGATTTTCTGTCAATTGGAATAATAAAGCACCCAAGCACTCCTCCACTCAATTACTACACTTCCAGGTAAGTGGTGTACTTTTTCGACAGTTTGTAAATATAGTTTTTTCGTTTGAAATT
>CAYXUO010000166.1:0-3969 GCA_964468335.1 uncultured Chryseobacterium sp.
TTTGAGTTATTATCAAATATATGCAAATTATCAGATTTACTAATCAATTTATTAAATAAAATAAATTTTTAATACATACTGTACAATTATTTTTCTTTAAGCGCATCATTTTGTCCGCGAAAAAAAGAATTGTTTATGTTGTGAAAAGAAGTACTGCTTATGACAAATCCTTAAATATTATATCAGACATATTAATCCTGTTTAATCACATATTTTTTGTAGATTTGGGTTAAAACCTTAGCCTATGTTCACCAAAGAAATCCTGCAGAAAAACAAGATTCCGAAGCACATTTATAAAAAAAAGGATGTGCTTTTCCGGGAAAATGAAAGGGCTTCATCGCTTTACTACCTGCTGGAGGGCGAGGTTAAGATCTATAATACCGACTGTGAGGGCAAGGAGTTCCTGATCACCAAAGTTACAGACCACCAGTTTATGGGCGAGCCGCCATTTCTGCTGAATGAGAGGTATCCCGCTACGGCCAACATTGCCAGCGATACGGCCCTGATTTATATTTTCAGCCAGGAACTTTTCCACAAATTTCTTGATGATAATCCTGAATTTCATTATGATTTTCTAAAGGAAATTGCACAGAAAGCCTATGATAAGACCATCAAGCTGAAATCAATCGTGCACCAGAATCCCTGCGAACGCATTACTGCCTTCCTTAAAACTCATAAGAAAAGCTCCGGCATTGACGAGCATGAGAAAACAATCATTGATGTCACGCGCAAGGAACTGGCAAATTCCACCGGTCTGGCCATAGAGACTGTTATCCGGACTGTAAAAAGGATGGAAAGGGAGCAGAAGATTGAACTCATTAACCATAAAATCTACTTCTGATGCCGCGTACGCTCTGGCTGAAATTTTCAGTGTTCAACTTTGTACTGGTCGCACTTTTGGGTGTAATCATGAGGTATAAAATCCTGTACTCCCTGCCCTTTCTGGAGCAGAAACATTTGCAGGAAGCGCATTCACACTTCGCTTTTTACGGATGGATCACCAACGTACTTTATATTCTTCTGGTTATCTACCTGTCCAAAGTGCGGCCGGAGATCTCAGTTCGTAAATACAATATCCTGATTATCTTAAACCTGATGGCCTCCTTTGCCATGATTGGCACCTTCATTTACGGCGGCTATTTCTGGGGTTCCATTGCAGCCTCAACAGTGTCACTGCTCGTCTCTTTTGTATTTGCTTTCTTCTTTGTTAAAGATGTAAAATACCTGCGCGAGACATCGAAAATATGGTTTCTGGGCGGACTCTTCTTTGCTGTAATTTCCTCGGCAGGTGTTTTCAATCTGGCATATATGAAGAGTTCGGGCAATATAACCCAGGATCTCTATCTCGCCTCGGAGTACTACTTCCTCCACTTTCAGTACAACGGATTTTTCATTTTCGCATGCATAGGTCTGCTGCTGTATTCTTTGAAAGAGGTGGGGTCATTGATTACTGAAAAAGAAAATAAACTGATGTTCTGGCTGATGTTTTTTGGCTGCCTTATAGGCTTCGGGCTTTCAGTGCTGTGGCTCAAACTTTCCATGCCCATATTTGCACTTATCATATTGGCTTCACTGGCGCAAACCTACGGTGCATTTATGCTGTACAGAATTGTGAGGCGCAGCTGGACCTACCTCATCCTTAAATGGTCAGCCGTGCAGCGTTTTGTCCTGATTTTTGTCGGTTCTGCGTTTGCTGCCAAGATTCTGCTTCAACTGGCTTCTAATGTGCCGGCCGTAAGCCAGTTTGCGTTTGGTTTCCGCAATGTCGTTATTGCTTATCTTCATTTGGTCCTGCTCATGTGCATCGCAACGTACCTGCTCAGCCTGGTACTGGCCACCAATTATTTCAACATCTCTAAAAGTCTGATTACAGGCCTTAAACTTTTTCTGGCTGGTATATTCCTGAATGAATTTATGCTGGGACTAATGGGCGTTTTTTCAATAAGGTATATCGCTGTTCCGTATGCAAATCATTTTCTGCTGGCTTTCTCGGTGCTTATTCTCGTAGCCCTGCTTATGATCTTCGTATCCCTTAGGAAAAGGAAGGAAATTTAGCATCTGTATTTGAAAACAGCTTTCAGAAAAATCTGAAAGCTGCAATCAACATTAAATATACACTATGAAAAAATCTATTCGGGAAGGAGCACCTCATCAATGGCATATACAATACCGTTGGAGGCAGGCACCGTAGCCACAATTCTGGCTTTGCCGTTAATCATTGGTTTACCGTCTACCATTGTAATCTTTATATTTTTTCCGTTTACCATTCCTAATGTCTGTCCGTCACTCATATACTCTTCTTTTATCACACCTACATAAGTGTGGTAACCAAGGACATCAGAAAGTGCATCGGCCTGGTCAGGCTTCAGCAGTCCATCCACGGTGCCGGCAGGAAGTTTCTCAAAGGCTGAATTCAGCGGAGCAAACACGGTGAAAGGTCCTGCATTACTGAGGGAGGTCGTAAGGCCGGCAGCTTTTACGGCTGTTACCAGCGTGGACAGGTCCGGATTCCCGGCAGCCAACTGCACAATATTTGGGTTGGAAACATCGTCCTTTACAGCTTCCTGTCCTACAACAGTCATTTCACTTCCGTAAACTTCACGTTCCGCTGCCGCCGGTTCGTTTTTGACGCAGGAAACTACAGCAAATGCCAAAAGCCCTAATACAAAATTGTTTTTTTTCATCACCTTTAATTTTACATAAATCTACGGCGAATTGTGTTGCCCTGCACATGACTTCAGTCATAATTACTCTGCTGAAAACGTGACCTTTATCATGCATTTCACGTGCTGAATCTAGAGATCTTTTTTGTTAAACCTGATCAGTGATAAAACAAAAGGTACGGTAGCCCAAATAAGGAGTACAAGCATCGAAACGCCCATACCGCCGCCCGAGCCGAACACCTGCTGGAAAACTGCCCCCGAATAGCCCAGCATTGCTGAAATATTGAGCTGCAGAAGCACAAAAATCCTGGAAAGACCCACAGGATTAAGTCCGGCCAACGTGGCCATGATGCCCTCGATAGGATAATCGGCGAACTGAAACATCATAACGAGCAGGATGCCGTCGTAAATAATGCTGAAAAACATCCAGATAAAGATGGATATTCCGATACCCTTGGCGCGGTCGCGGCTTGCAATTGCTGCCAGCATCGCAAAGGAGGTAAAGATTATTGAAAGTAATATACCTATAAGGATAAGTGAAAAGCCGGTTTCAATGGAAGAATACAGCAATATCGGAATCCCACAACCCAGCAGGAAGGCCAGCACCAGCGCTGTAGAAAGCCCGAGAAAAATATTGGACCAGACCTTCACACGCGAAACCGGCTGACTGAGAAGCAGTTCAATAAACTGACTGCTGTTGTACACGTAAATTGTTGAGAATATAATGCTTACAAGCGGTACTACCAGCAGAACAACGTTCAACAGGCTCAGGGTAGCTTTCGTATAATTGTTTTCCAATCCCAACACCGACCAGGAGATGATGAACAGCAGTACCGTGTAAAATATCACAATCTTGTTCTTCAGAATATCAAAAAGGATGAAGCGTGCTATCTTGTTCATTTTTTCATTTCTTTCAGGATGCTTATAATAGATTCTGATATCCGTTCCGACTGATGCTCAGTCATCAAATCTTCCACGGATTGCTGTACAATTACCCTACCCTCATTCATAAATACAATGTCGCTCACGATATCGTCCAGTTCGCTAAGCAGGTGGGATGTGATGATGATGAGTTTGCCTCTGTTTCTTTCTTTAATGATCTTGTTTTTCAGGATTTCAGATGCCAGTGGGTCCAGTCCCGCAGTAGGCTCGTCCAGAATAATTATTTTAGGGTCGAACATAAAGGCCAGCACAGCACTCACTTTCTGGGTTGTTCCGCCGGACAGGTTGCCCATCTTCTTCCCGAATATAATTGAAAGCTCAATTGCTTCCAGAAGTACGGTGTCCAATTCAGCATCCTTAACAT
>CAYXUO010000167.1:0-3966 GCA_964468335.1 uncultured Chryseobacterium sp.
TCCGGAAAATGGGCCGTATCAAAATATTCGCCCTCCGCATCAATCCAGGTGCCGAAAAACATAGTACCCTTTTTGGTAGGCACATGCTTTCTGGAGATGAGATAAGCAATCATCTTTACCTGCTTTTTGTGGTACCTCAGCAGGTCATTCGCCATAATTTTGCCGCGGAATTTACTCTGAAGCAAATCAAAAGGGCTGCAGGTTACAGGGAAACCAAGTATTTCAATTTCGTCAAAGGCATCTTCAAACTTATTCCTTTGCAGTTCCGGCAGGCGGTATTTTTTTGGTGGCTCTTCCAGAAGGGACTCCATGCGGCACTCAGGTTTATAGGTAGAAAGGATTAAGCGGGCTTCTATAAGGAGTTCATTTTTCTGTTTGCCTGTAAACCGGAAGGCCCCTATAAATATAAGGATCTGAAGGGTTTCAATACCCACCGGGATCCTTTTGATGAAATCCTCCAGCGATTTGTATTCACCGGCCTTTTCCCGC
This sequence comes from uncultured Chryseobacterium sp., assembly GCA_964468335.1. Taxonomy (GTDB): domain Bacteria; phylum Bacteroidota; class Bacteroidia; order Flavobacteriales; family Weeksellaceae; genus Marnyiella. Next base: position 490 of record CAYXUO010000167.1, read on the forward strand.
TGCTCCGGGATATATCTGGCAATCCGGCCTTCCATTTTCTCAATATGCATCAGTCCCAGGTAAACATCAGCCCCGTACACGGTAGTTTCGAACAAACTCCTGTTCACGCAGGGATTATGGATGATTCCTCCGGACATGCGCGCCTCATGCACATAGACCTCCGTCCGGTAGAATCCCCCCTGATTATTGATTACGCTCACCATGAATTCTACAGGATAATATACCTTAAGGTAGAGACTCTGGTAACTCTCCACCGCATAGGAAGCCGAATGCGCCTTACAGAAGGAATAACCCGCAAAGGACTCAATCTGGCGGTAAACCTCTTTTGAAAGCTGTTCAGGATGGCCCAGTTTACTGCAGGAGTTGAAGAAATCATCCTTTAACTTCTGCAGTGCGGCCAATGACCGGCCCTTGCCACTCATGGCGCGCCTCAGGATATCGCCGTCTGCCGCTGAAAGTCCGCCAAAATAGAGTGCGATTTTAATCACATCTTCCTGGTAAACCATGATTCCGTAGGTTTCGCCCAACTGCTCACGAAAGACGTCATGGAAATATTCAAACTGGGTGGGATTGTTGTGCCGGAAGATGTATTCGCGCATCATGCCACTTTGTGCCACGCCGGGCCGGATAATGGACGATGCGGCCACCAGCGTTTTATAGTCGGCACACTTCAGTCGCCGTAAAAGTCCGCGCATGGCCGGACTTTCAATATAGAAACACCCTATGGTCTTCCCGCGGCTCAGAAATTCATTGGCAACTGACTCGTCTTTGGACATTGTAGTATCTTTAATGTCCACGTAAATTCCCCTGTTCTTCCGGATAAGGTCCACAGCATCTTTAATGCTTCCCAAACCCCGCTGCGAGAGGATATCAAACTTTTCAAAGCCGATATCTTCGGCCACATGCATATCAAACTGCACAATGGGGAAACCTTTGGGCGGCATCTCCAAAGCCGTGAAATTGGTGATAGGCTCCTCCGAAATAAGGATTCCGCAGGAATGCATGCTGCGCTGGTTGGGGAATTTCTCCAGCAGTTTGCCGTATTTGTGCACCAGCCTGACCACCGAATTTTCTTCATGTTCCGCCATAGGTTTAGTGGCCAGCACATCCAGTTCGTCCTTGGGCAGGCCAAACACTTTTCCGATTTCGCGGAAGATGGAGCGGTATTTAAACTCCACATTGGTGCCGCAGAAAGCCACATGGTCCCTGCCGTACTTATCAAATATATACTGAAGGATGGTATCCCGGTTCTGCCAGCTCCAGTCTATATCGAAATCGGGCGGACTGTTCCTGTTCAGGTTCAGGAACCTTTCAAAATAAAGATCCAGTTCAATGGGACATATATCCGTAATGCCCAGGCAGTAACTCACAATACTGTTGGCCCCGCTGCCCCGCCCCACATGCATGAAACCCATTTTATTGCTGTACTGAACGATATCCCATGTAATGAGAAAATATCCGCAGAAATCGAGCTGGTTAATGACCTTCAACTCCTTTTCCACCCGCAGCCGTGCGGCGGAATCGTTTTCGGGATATCTTTTCTTCAGGCCTTCATAAGCCAGGGTACGCAGCAACTCCTCATCTTCCGCCTGAGTCGCTGTAAAATGCTTTTTGTTTTTGGGCGTGGAAAAGTCGAAACTGAAGTGGCAGTCTTCCAGTATCTTTTCGGTATTTGCCAGGATTTGCGGATAGTTTCGGTAAGCGTCGCGAATTTCTGACACCGGTTTAAGCACCTCATCCGGTTTACAGAAATCCGCCTCAGTCAGTTTGCTTATTAAAGTATTGTTGTCTACAGCCCTAAGAATGCGGTGCAGATTATGGTCGCGCTGCGTGCGTACCGTAACCGGTGCCAGGGCTACCATTTTATGGATGAGTCTTTTCCACAGAGAATTGAAGACCAGATTAAGCTGTTCCGGACGGATTCCTATAAATTCATGTTCCAGAAGTTTCTCCGGCACATTCTCCAGCGGATACACTACATACACCTCTCTGAAATCGGGATTGGATTCGGGTAGCAGACTGTTTTCGCAGTTATGGGCTGTAAGCAAACGGTTTATTTCGGCAATACCGCTTTGGGACTTTGCCAGGGTAATATAATAAAGTTCATCTTCACTCCTTACCTCCACCCCGACTACCGGTTTTATCCCTTTATCCAGGCAAAGTTTATAAAAATCATAAATCCCCGTAACCGTATTGATATCCGTGAGGGCCAAAGTGGAAACCTGTAGCTCCGCAGCCTGCTGAACCAGTTCCTCTATGGAAAGTGTTCCGTAGCGCAGGCTGTGGTAAGTATGGCAGTTAAGGTACATACTACTGGATATTAAAATTAAAACCTGAAGCTTTGCCCACGGCCGTTTTGCCAAAACGGTTCTTAATCCTGTCCATGGTTTGGTACAGCGAGATCAACTCTTCGGTATCTTCAAACAGATTCATCTGGTGGTTTCCGTGTACGAGACCTGTAAACTTTACCCCCACAAGTCTTAACCTCATCCGGCGGGTGTAGAGTTTGTTAAAAAGGTCCAGAGCAACACGCGTAAGGGTATGATCCACTGCGGTATAAGCGATTTTAAACTGTTTGGTTTCCGTATCGAAATTGGAGTAACGGATCTTGACGACCACGGTGGACGTAAGCCACCCCGATTCCCGCAGCTGGAAGGCCAAATTTTCTACCATTCCCGTAATGATGCTTTTAATGGATTCAATATCAATGGTATCTGTAGAAAAAGTATGCTCTTTGGAGATGGATTTCTTCTCTGAATAAGGAATTACCGGCGTCTCGTCTATGCCGTTGGCTTTTTTCCAGAGCTCTTTACCGTTCTTGCCTATAAGTTGCTGCAGCACATCCACAGGCATGCCCGACAGGGTTTGGATGGTCCGGATCCCTACCCTGGAAAGCAGCTGGAAGGTTACATTGCCCACCATGGGAATCTTGCGGATGGACAGTGGGTTCAAAAACGGTCGGATACCTTCTTCGCGAATCTCGAACTTACCCAAAGGCTTGGCCTCGCCCGTACCGATCTTGGAAACGGTTTTGTTTGTGGACAGCGCAAAGCTGATGGGCAGTCCGGTGTTTTTAATTACCGAACCCGCTACCTCGCTGGTCCATTTATAGCAGCCGAAAAACCGGTCCATACCTGTAAGGTCCAGGTAAAACTCGTCTATACTGGCTTTCTCCACTACCGGCACCTTTTCGCGGATAATTTCGGTGACATCCTGCGACATCCTGGAATAGAGTTCCATGTCACCTTTGATGACCCGGGCTTCCGGACAAAGCCTGAGCGCCATCTTGATGGGCATGGCCGAGTGCACCCCGAAATACCTTGTTTCGTAAGAACAGGAGGCCACCACACCTCTGTCGCCACCGCCAATGATGACGGGTTTGCCCACAAGTTCAGAGTTAATCACCCTTTCACATGAAACAAAAAAAGTATCCAGATCCATATGCACAATTGCTCTTTCCATGTGGACAAAATTATT
>CAYXUO010000168.1:0-3847 GCA_964468335.1 uncultured Chryseobacterium sp.
ATATTGCTAATATTTGCTTCGGAGGTGGATGCCGGTAAGTACTTTTTTGGTATATATCGGGAAATCGTCATTCTGTATCCAGACGTAATAGCCCAGATCTTTCTGGAAAACGTCCTTCACGCGCTGACCCTTATATTTCCCGAAGGTGAATATCTCTTTCGCGTCCTCATCAAAAGCGATAAAGCCTGCCAAATCTGCAAATCTTGAATGGTGGGAAAATTCGCTGAGTCCGGCAATGTCATTCGGCAATTCCTCGTAATGCGCTACCTGTGCGTCCAGTACCTCAAAGGTTGCGAGTACATCTGCTTCGGCGGAGTGTGCGTTCGTAAGTTCCTTACGGCAGTAAAACTTATAGGCTGCTGTAAGGTTTCGCGGTTCCATTTTGTGGAAGATGGTCTGAGCATCCACCAGCTTAAATTTACTGAGGTCGAAGTCAATTCCGGCTCTCAGGAGTTCCTCTGCCAGCAGCGGAACATCGAACCTGTTGGAATTAAATCCGCCAAGGTCGCTGCCGGTAATCATCTCCATAACCTTTGGTGCGATTTCGTCAAATTTAGGAGAATCTTTCACATCGTCATCACTGACGCCATGCACCGCTGTGGATTCTTTAGGAATGTACATTCCCGGATGTACAAGCCATGTCCGGCTTTCGCGTGAAGCATTCGGATATACTTTCAATATACTGATTTCCACAATCCTGTCTTTTGCTACGTTTGTGCCCGTAGTTTCCAAATCGAAGACGCAGAGTGGTTTATATAATTTTAAATTCATTGAATTATTCTTTTTGTAGAATGCTATCTAAGCTGTTTCTGAAAAATAAGCGAGATTGCCATGTAATAAACAACTGCCAGCGGTATGCCGACTGATCCAAACAGCACAAGCAGCAGGATGCCGCCAACTAACAGAGCTATTTTCGGATAATTGTCCGCGGGTTTCATCGATTTGAATTTCATGGCAATCATTTTAAGAGGACTGACAAGAAGCCACGACGAAAGTGCGGTAAGGAGAAGTAGCAGCATGGGGTTTTCAAAAAGGAAACTGAAGCTGCCATTGTCCATATGTGCATAATATAATCCCAGGATTAATACAGTGTTTGATGGTGTGTTAAGTCCCTTGAAGTAGTATTTCTGCTCATCATCAATATTGAAAATAGCCAGACGAAGGCAGGAGAAGACAGTGATGAAGAAGGCCAGATATTTTATTTCAAAGGGCAGCATAATTCCCATGAAATCGTAACCAAAAGATTCCAGTGCTTTGTACATCACGATACCCGGCAGCAAACCAAAACTCACCATGTCTGCCAGAGAATCCAGCTGGCCACCGAGATTAGAGGCTGTTTTGGTGAGCCTTGCAATGAAACCGTCGAAGAAGTCAAGTATAAGGCTGATGATTATGCACACGGCCGCTGTACCGTAATTGCCGTCGAGCAGTTGAATTACAGCTATTGACCCGGAAAAAAGGTTTCCCAGCGTAAATATGTTGGCGAGATTTGTTTTCAGAAAGCGCATACCCGCAAAAATAAGCTTTTTATCCGGTTATTGACTTTGTGGGAATGGTTGATGTGTATTATCGGGATGTTAATTTATGTAAATTTGCCGCTATGAAATTTTTCAGGGAATTTAGGTTCGAAGAGGTGTGGGTAATGGCTTACCGGCTTTTGCTTGTGTACTTTTTTTATCAGGCTGCACGCCTGCTCTTCTGGTTCTATAATAAGGACCTCATAAAAGTGGAGAGCCTTTCTGAGTATCTGAATATTGCCTACCGGGGTATCGCTTTCGACACCACAGCTATTCTGTATGTAAATGCGCTGTTTATTCTGCTAAGCCTGCTGCCTCTGGTCATTAATACCAAAGGCTTTTATCAGAAAATGCTTTTTTGGGTTTACTTCGTCACCAATGGCATTGCTTACGGAATGAACTTTGGCGACTTCATCTATTACCGTTTCAGTCAGGCAAGACTTACCACAGCGGCCATGCATGTCGCACAGCACGAGACTAATCTGATGAAGGTTTTTGTCGTTTCGGTCCTTCAGCATCCTTCTGTACTTATTTTATTTGCATTACTGATGACACTTTGGGTCTGGCTTTACCGTAAGGTAAGGATTGAAATGCGCAAACCTGTCAGGTTAATTCCTTATTTTTTGCTGTCGGTTATTGTGTTATGTGCTACCGCTGTTTTGGCTGTGGGCGGGATACGCGGCGACTTCAGGCATTCTACACGTCCCATTAATCTGGTAGATGCCAACCGGCATGTGAAAAACCCGGTGCAGGCTAATCTTGTACTGAACAGTGTTTTCTCGTTTTTCCGTACGCTCGGAAGCAATAACTTTGAACTTGTTAAGTATGTTGATGACGAATTTATACAGCAAAATGTCCATCCTTATAAGCAGTATACACGTAAGGTGACCAACCGGCCTAATGTTGTGATACTGATTGTAGAATCTTTCGGCAGGGAATATTCCGGCGCATTTAACCGGCATAAGGATATTGATGATTATATTTCTTACACTCCTTTCATTGACAGTCTGGCCGCCGAAAGTCTTATTTTCCCCAATTCCTATGCAAATGGCCGTCAGTCTATCCACGGGATGAGCAGCATTCTTGCCGGTATACCAAGTCTTACGGATGCATTTACAAGCTCCCCCTATTCCAACCAGAAAATTCAGAGTATAGTGTCGGTGTGCAATGAGTTGGGCTACGACAGTTCTTTCTATCACGGTGCTCCAAATGGGTCCATGGGTTTTCAGGGTTTTGCTGGTATTTTAGGTTTTAAGGATTATTTCGGTAAGAACGAATACAATAACGACGCGGACTTTGACGGTATGTGGGCGATCTGGGACGAGCCTTTTCTGCAGTATTTTGCCAATAACACAGGCAAGACGCAACCTTTTATGTCTACAGTATTTACAGCTTCATCGCATCATCCATTCACGGTTCCGGAAAAATACAAAGATAAATTCCGCCCCGGAACCGTAGAAATGCATATCCCCATGCAGTATACAGACATGGCGCTTAGAAAGTATTTTAATACAGTGAAAAAGAAACCCTGGTTTAAGAATACCATCTTTGTCATTACGGGAGACCATCCGAATAAGGTTAACTTTCCCGAGTATGAGAAAATGATGAACCGGTTCGCCGTTCCGATTCTGTTTTACTCGCCCAGTCCGGAGTATAACCTGAAAGGTGTCAATATGGAACTCGCCCAGCAGATGGACATTTATCCCACCCTGGCCGACCTGATAGGTTATAACAAGAAAATCCGCAGCTGGGGCAGGAGCCTGGTGTCGGAGCAAAAGTTTGAACCCTTCATTATAAACTCTGATGCCGTAAACAATCAGATAATTACCCGCGATTATATTTATAGGTTCAACGGAAAGGAGGTGGAAGGGATCTATAATCCGGACGACCTTAATATGGATCTGAACCTGAAAGGTAAAGTAAATGACCGCAAAAGTGCAGCAGGCGAAAAATTAGTGAAAGCGTGGTACCAGGATTATATGGACCGCGTGATCAACAGAAAACTGAACTGATTTTTGATGGGCTGCCTGCTTTAAAACGGATTATCAGAATGAAATACTCAGATTTAAATCTGTATGAGCTGAATAATAAAAAAGTTGGAGCTTAACATTTTTTGATTATTTTTATCAAAAGATAAATCAATACAAAAAATACTTATAGATTATGAAAAAGTTTGCTTTTGCTTTCGCCGCCCTTTTTGTGGGCGTCCTTTCCTTCGCACAGATTGAAGGTAAATGGAAGACCATAGATGATGAGACTGGTAAGGCCAAATCCATTGTAGAAATTACAAAGAATTCCAAAGGTCAGTATGTAGGTAAAATAGTACAGCT
>CAYXUO010000169.1:0-3815 GCA_964468335.1 uncultured Chryseobacterium sp.
ATGTACCTGATTTCTTCCTGGGTCAGTTCCCGAATACCGTTTTGCCTTATATAAGAATTCATTGTAATGAAAAATTCTGACAGGGATTTGTTCTTCAGCGAAGATTTCGCCGATGATACAGCTGCCAAAGGCAAACTTAGTCCGATATTGTAAAAATACTGTCCCAGTTTCTGAGCTTTCTGATTTTTATACTTATAAGCAGTGGGACGAAGGTGCTTCACCCACAAATCTTTAATGGTATTGACTTCCCAGCCGTGTTTCTTAGCCAGCATCACATCGATATTGTCCCAACCCAGGACCGGTCTTAAACCGCCAATATCCAGGAAGCACTGTTTACGGTAGGCTTTTATTGGTCCGCGCACATGGTTTTTAGACGATAAATTCTCAAAGACCCACTGCCGCTTTTGGTCTTTAAAATCGTATGCCAATTGCTTTTCGAACACGGATTTCTTTACGCGAACCAATCCCGAAGCCATACCGGCTTTCGGACTTTCATTGAACAGATGATGAACCTTTTGAAGGTAATCTGCCGGGAAAATAATATCCGCGTCGAATTTGCAGATGACATCGAACAAATCCAGATCTACCTGAGCAAGACCATGGTTAAATGTCCGCACCACTTTGGCACCGGGCTCGTGCACCGACTTATCCAGATTCTTCAGGCTGAATCTGGAATCCCTATCCACGAAATCCTGAACAACTTTTTCGGTGCCGTCCGTAGATCCGTCATTTACCACAACAACATGAAAATCAGCAAAAGTTTGATGCCGCAGGGCTTCCAGACAAAAGGTAATGTTCGGCTCCTCGTTATGTGCGGGGATAATAATCAGAAATCTCACTAAGGGCGGTTATTTATGCGGTTGAAGCATGTTTTTAGGATCCAGGATATCATCAAGCTTTTCCCTTGTAAGAAGGCCATGTTCCAACACCAGATCGTAAACACTTCTGCCCGATTCCAGCGCCTCCTTGGCAATTACCGTGGAGTTTTTATAGCCGATGTAAGGATTCAGTGCCGTAACAATTCCGATGCTGTTTCTAACCATATTCAGACAAATCTCTTTGTTGGCTGTAATTCCGACAATACATTTTTCACGGAGTGTATCCAGCGCATTGCAGAGAAAGTGGATATTTTCCATAATTGCATGTGAAAGAACAGGCTCCATAACGTTCAGTTGCAACTGTCCGGCTTCTGCAGCAAATGTAACTGTAAGGTCATTCCCTATTACCTTATAGCAAACCTGGTTTACCACCTCAGGAATAACGGGATTCACTTTACCCGGCATAATGGAAGATCCAGGCTGCATTGGTGGCAGGTTGATTTCAAAAAATCCTGCGCGTGGACCGGAAGACAGCAAACGTAAATCATTACAAATCTTGGATAACTTAACCGCGAGGCGTTTGGTAGCTGATGAATAAATTACGTAGGATCCGGTATCGGGGGTAGCTTCTACCAGATTGGGGGCCGAAACGATGGGCAGGCCGGTGATCTGAGCAAGATTCTTCGCGCAGAGGTTGGCGTAGCCCAGCGGGGCATTCAGACCTGTTCCAATGGCGGTAGCACCCATATTTACTTCAACAAAAAGTTTGGCGTTGTTGTTCAGTTTCTCAATATCTTCCTGAAGATTGGCAGCGAAAGCCTCAAACTCTTGTCCCAGGGTCATCGGCACGGCATCCTGAAGCTGCGTGCGGCCCATCTTCAGTACCTCCTGAAATTCTGTGCCCTTGGCACGAAACGCTGCTACCGTGCTTCTCACCTTTTCCACTAATTTCTGATTCATCTGTATCAGGGCCAGTTTGATGGCTGTAGGATAGGCATCGTTGGTAGACTGTGAAAGATTGATATGGTCATTAGGTGAACAGTATTGGTAATCGCCGCGCTGCTTGCCCAGTTTTTCCAAAACACGGTTAGCTATAACTTCATTTGCATTCATGTTCACGGAAGTACCTGCGCCACCCTGAATCATATCTATCGGAAACTGTTCGTGCAGTTGGCCTGCCAGAAGTTCATCACAAACCTCCGCAATTTTATAATACAGCTGCTCGTCCAGCAAGCCCAGTTCATAATTGGTTTTGGCGGCTGCCTTTTTAACAAAAGCCAGACCACGGATAAACTCCGGATAAGAAGAGAGAAGCTGCCCTGAGATTTTAAAGTTTTCAATAGCACGCTGGGTTTGCACCCCATAATAGGCATCTGCGGGAACGCGTAATTCACCCAGTAAATCACTCTCTTTTCTATAGTTTTCCATTTGTTTTTATTTGCCGAAAAGTTAAGCCTTTTTTCAGAAAACAAAAAACGCATTTCCTTTCGAAAATGCGCTCCCTGGATGATTTCCATCACCCTATTTCTGGGGATACTTCTGCACCAATGCCTGCAGGATAGCCCACGTTTCTATATCCACAATACCGTCTGCTTTCTGCGGACGGAAATGGTACTGAAAAGCTTCTACCACCTTACGGTTCTCGCTGTTCCAGGTTCCGGTAGCCGCAATCTCATAGCCAAACTGCTGCAAAAGCGCCTGAACTTTCATAATAAACGCTGAGCTGTTCTGTTCCATCATGAAGGACTCGGGCGTGGTGGTGGTCATAAAGTTCATCATCGTGGCATCGTCATACCACATACCGATCTGATACTCATCATACAGTCTTTTCCACGGAAACAGCGGTCCCGGGTCCTGCTTTCTCGTAGGTGCCACATCCGAATGTCCCAATACATTTGTAGGCGGTATCTGATACCTGTTTACAATATCTTTAGCCAGGGCAGCCACTTTTTTAAGCTGAACCTCATCGTAAGGCACAAAAACCCTGGCACCGGAAGCATCTGTAGTAAAGCCGGTGTTCACAATCTCAATTCCTATTGAGGTATCGTTCAGATTTTTGTCCTTTCTCCAGGCACTTATGCCCGCATGATAGGCACGCTTGTTTTCATCTACCAGCTGGTAAATCTCATTATTCCCAATAGCGTTTACCAGATAATGGGAACTTACCGCCTGTTGAGTGAGTACAGATTTTGATTTATCCTCATCCAGGGCAGTGTAATGCAGGATTACATATTTCTGGCGGAAGTTCTGTGCTACGGCCGGGAAATGGGTTTTAACCACCTTATACCCTGCCGGTTTGGCGCTTACAATAGAGCCGTAACTCATTGTATTATCGTTTTTGGTGATATCCCCAATGTTTTGGGTATAAAACTCGACACCATGAGCCACGGTAAGTCCTGATTTCACCGGTACGGCAGAAACAGGATTTTTGGTCTGAGCCTTGGATACCGAAGTGGTTTTCACCGGAGTTTTACTTACGGTCCTGCTTTTCTGAGATGCGCACGAGACTACAAGTGTGCTTAATCCAATGATATATAATGCCTTAGTCATGTTTTCGGGGTTTTTCAAATTTATTTTATCAAAAATACGAAAATATTTAAGTAAATATTTTTGGTTTGTAGCTAAATCATTTCTATATTTGCACTCGCAATTACAGAACAGAAGATCATCAAAATATTGCAATTGGAGGGTTGCCGGAGTGGTTAACGGAGCAGTTTGCTAAACTGTCGACCTGCAAGGGTCGCGTGGGTTCGAATCCCACACCCTCCGCAACCTTTGGAAAGTATACTCGGGGCGTAGCGTAGTCCGGTCATCGCGCCTGGTTTGGGACCAGGAGGTCGCAGGTTCGAATCCTGCCGCCCCGACTTTTTTTATGAAATTCCTTCGGGAATTTTTTTTATTGGCACTCAAGGGTGCGTAGCTCAGCTGGATAGAGCATCTGCCTTCTAAGCAGACGGTCCCAGGTTCGAATCCTGGCGCGCTCACTTGTAAATCAGG
>CAYXUO010000170.1:0-3815 GCA_964468335.1 uncultured Chryseobacterium sp.
GGCACCCAGCCTGTTGGCTCCGTGGTCGGAGAAGTTGGCTTCACCCACTACAAAACATCCCGGAATGGTGGACTGAAGGTTATAATCTACCCAAACGCCACCCATTGTGTAGTGTACCGCGGGATAAATCTTCATTGGAGTAACGTAAGGATTGTCTGCCGTAATCTTTTCATACATCACGAAAAGGTTACCGTATTTTTCTTCAACCCAGGCCTTGCCCAAGTCGTATATCTGCTGCTCAGACGGGTTTGTGATATTTTTTTCGATAGCGGCTTCCTTACCTTTCTTTATGATCTCTGTGGAGAAATCAAGGAATACACCTTCTTTCGTGTCGTTGGCTTCAATACCGTAACCGGCATCACATCTTTCTTTGGCCGCTCTGGAAGCCACATCACGCGGAACGAGGTTTCCGAAAGCCGGATATCTTCTTTCCAGATAATAATCGCGGTCCTCCTCTTTAATATTTTCCGGTCTGAGCTTACCTTCGCGGATCGCCACGGCATCTTCAATTTTCTTCGGCACCCATATACGTCCTGAATTCCTTAGAGATTCAGACATCAAAGTCAGTTTAGACTGCTGTGTGCCATGAACAGGGATACACGTTGGGTGAATCTGTACGTAACAGGGATTTGCGAAATACGCTCCTTTTTTATGAATCTTCCAGGCTGCAGACACATTGGATCCCATAGCGTTGGTGGACAGGAAGTAAACGTTTCCGTAACCTCCGGAAGCAATCACTACTGCATGAGCAGAATGTCTTTCAATCTCTCCCGTCACCATATTTCTGGCAATAATACCTCTGGCTTTACCGTCAACAATTACAAGGTCCAGCATCTCATGACGGTTATACATCTTGATCCTTCCCTTTCCGATCTGACGGCTCATAGCAGAATAAGCTCCCAAAAGAAGCTGTTGACCTGTCTGGCCTTTCGCATAGAAGGTACGTTTTACCTGTACGCCACCGAAAGAACGGTTGTCCAGCTGGCCGCCGTAATCGCGTCCGAAAGGAACACCCTGTGCAACGCACTGGTCAATGATGCTGGCAGAAACCTCAGCAAGACGGTAAACATTTGCCTCACGTGCACGGTAATCACCACCTTTAATGGTATCATAAAACAGACGGTACGTGGAGTCGCCGTCGCCCTGATAATTTTTAGCAGCATTAATACCACCCTGTGCAGCAATTGAGTGTGCACGGCGCGGTGAATCCTGGTAGCAGAATGCTTTTACATTATAACCCTGCTCTGCCAATGTAGCAGCAGCTGACCCTCCGGCCAAACCTGTTCCTACTACAATGATATCGATCTTGTCGCGGTTGTTGGGCGCTACAAGATTCATGTGATTTTTATGGTTGGTCCACTTTTCGGCTAACGGTCCGTGTGGGATTTTAGAATCTAATTTGCTCATTGCTTGAAATTTTAAATTTTGAATTTTAGATATGATTGAAACTAAAACTTAAAATCTTATTGAGTTATATAATGGTACACTGCGATAATGATGAATCCAGCCGGAATCAGGATGGAATACCAGTTTCCGAGTGCTTTGATGACCGGTGTATACTTAGGATGTCTGGCACCTACGGACTGGAATGAAGACTGGAACCCGTGTGCAAGGTGCAGTCCCAGCAGTACAAAAGCGATTACATAGAAAATTACACGCCACAGATCTGCAAACTTAGCGTGAAGTTCATGCCAGTATCTTTCGTTGTCCGGAGTATTGGCATCCACATATTTGAAAGTGATCTCATGCCACCAGAAATCATACATGTGCAGACCTAAAAATGCCAGCACTACCAATCCTGAAATAATCATATTACGTGAGGTCCAGGTAGAGTTAGCAGCACCGTTGTTCACAGCATAACTCACCGGTCTGGCGCTTCTGTTGCGGATTTCCAGAATAAAGCCCATTACGAAGTGAAAGATTACTGCAAATCCAAGTATTGGCTGCATAAGGAACTGAATAAACGGGTTATAACCCATAACTTCTGATGCTGTGTTGAAGGCCGTATCGCTGAACACAGAAATTAAATTCACCGAAAGGTGCATGATAAGGAATATGAGCAAGAACATTGCAGACAATGCCATTGCGTACTTTCTACCGATAGTAGAACTTGTTAATCCTGCCATAATGAATATTTAAAATTTGAAATTTGACAAAGTTAAAAAAATGTTAAGGTATAGGCGAATGAGAAAAGTCACCTATATATAGTTTGTAACTGTTCTAAATAGCGATTCTACTTATCTGTATTCCCACTTAATGTTAGACTCAGCTCGGACAATTGTTCATCAGCAATCCTACTTGGCGCATCAATCATAACGTCCCGTCCGGAGTTGTTTTTGGGGAATGCAATATAATCGCGGATCACCTCGTTTCCGTCCAGGATGGCCACCAGGCGGTCGAAACCAAAGGCCAGGCCGGCATGCGGCGGTGCACCGTATTTAAAAGCGTTCATGAGGAATCCAAACTGCGCTTCGGCTTCTTCTTTAGTAAAACCTAAGAGATCGAACATGCGTGACTGCAGGTCTTTATCGAAAATCCGAACAGATCCTCCGCCAATTTCATTACCGTTAAGGACCAGATCGTAAGCGTTTGCTCTGGCTTTTCCGGGATCCGTTTGCAGTAAAGCAATATCTTCAGGTTTTGGCGATGTAAACGGATGGTGCATGGCGTGGTAGCGTCCGGACTCTTCGTCCCATTCCAGCAACGGGAAATCTACCACCCAAAGTGGCGCAAACTCTTTGGGATTCCTTAAACCCAAACGGTTACCCAGTTCCATCCTTAATGCCGAAAGTTGTGTTCTTACTTTATTTTCGTTTCCGGACATCATGAAAATCAGATCTCCTGCCTTGGCTCCGAATTCTTCTGTTATCTTTTTTAAGTCTTCTTCATTGTAGAATTTATTTACAGAAGAAGTGACGGTCCCGTCTGCCTGAAATTTAATCCAAACCATGCCGGAAGCACCAATTTGCGGACGTTTCACCCAATCAATAAGTTCGTCGATCTGCTTGCGGGTATATTCAGCGCAGCCTTCTACATTAATTCCGACCACAAGTTCGGCATCATCAAAAATCTTGAAATCCTTCCCTTTCACCAAGTCATTCACCTCAACGAACTTCATCCCGAACCTAATGTCCGGCTTATCGTTTCCGTAAGTTTTCATGGCTTCGTCGTAGGTCATCCTGGGGAATGTTCCGAATTCGTTTCCGGTGATATCCTTAAGTAAGGTTGCCGTCATCCCCTCAAAGATTTCCAATACATCTTCCTGCTCTACGAAGGCCATTTCGCAGTCGATCTGAGTAAATTCCGGCTGGCGGTCGGCGCGCAGATCCTCGTCGCGGAAGCATTTTACGATCTGGAAAAAACGGTCCATAACACCGATCATCAGCAGCTGATTGAAGGTTTGCGGCGATTGTGGCAGGGCATAAAACTGTCCCGGATTCATTCGGCTTGGCACTACAAAGTCCCTGGCACCTTCCGGTGTCGATTTGATAAGAACGGGGGTTTCAACCTCAATAAAGTTCTGGTCAGAAAGATAGTTGCGAACCTTCTGGGCCATCTTGTGGCGGAAAATAAGTTTTTCACGTACCGGATTTCTACGGATATCCAGATAACGGTACTTCATACGGAGTTCCTCGCCGCCGTCGGTTTCATCTTCAATAGTAAATGGCGGCAGCTCTGCAGCATTAAGAATGGTCAGGGTTTCAACAAGTATCTCCACATCGCCAGTAGGAATTTTTGGGTTTTTGGAGGTTCTCTCAATTACTTTACCGGAAACCTGAATCACAAATTCGCGACCCAGTTTTTTAGCTTCCTGA
>CAYXUO010000171.1:0-3741 GCA_964468335.1 uncultured Chryseobacterium sp.
AGAAGTACTTTACGGTTCTGTGCAAGTGAAAGGGCGGTATTAACTGCAATCGTAGTTTTACCTTCACCTTTTACTGAGGATGAGATCATAATCACGGGTGCCTTACCCTGCTCTGGCTTCTTCAGTACAAATTTCATGTTCGTAAGCATGATCCTGAAGGATTCAGCGAAGGAGGTAAAGTCATTCTGTTTTACAAGAGCGCCCTCGCCATCACCAGCATTAGGTATCTCACCCACCACCGGAATGTCCGGAAGCAATTGGCGGATATCACGGCGGCTGTGGATATAGGTATCCAAAGCAAACTTGGTATACAGGAAGGCAGCAGGAAGTACAAGCGCTATAAGCGCAGCTATCATGTAGATGGTATTGGTCTTAGGTGCCACAGGAGCCCCTAGTGTATAAGCGGGATTCACAACCTTGGCCTTTGGTGTATTTACGGAAAGTGCGATAGAAGTTTCCTCTCTTTTCTGAAGAAGGTAAAGGAACAAGGCCTCTTTTAAATTCTGTTGTCTTTCGATGTCACGAAATACCCTTTCCTGTTGTGGAAATTTACTGATAGCAATCCCGGACTCGTTGATCTGATTTTGCACCTGACCTCTGGCTACCTGCAGACTCATGCGGGATTTCCTCAAATTGTCGCGGATAAGACCACGCATAGAACTGATGTCCCTGTTGAACTGCTGCACGGCCGGGTTGGAAGGAGTAGCCTGCCTCAGAGTTCGGTTGCGAGTAAGTACCAACTGGTTATATTCCTCAATAACACCATCAAGACCGGAAGGCATTCCCACGTTTGTAGGAAGAAGTTGGTCGTTATTGGATGAATTGGCAATACGCAGTACGGAATCCACCATTTCCAGTTGGGTACCGATATCCATGAGTTTCTTTGTATTCTCGCTGGCATTCTGCATGCTAATTTCTGCCTGCGCCTGAAGGTCAGCTATCTTGTTGGCAGACTTGAAGTTTTCCTTACGGCTTTCTATACCACCCAATTCCTTGGTGATCAGATCAAGCCTTTCGTCAATGAAGTTTGCAGTTGCTACTGCTTCTGCATTTTTATCTTTAATAGCATCGCCGTTGTACTGACGTATTAATTCATTAAGGATATCTTCTGAGCGCAGTGGATTTACGCCCACACGGCTAAGCTCCATAATGGATGACTTTTTCTGCGGAATGATCACGGCAATAGAAGCTTCCAGTTGATCTGCTACCAACTTTGGATTGGTAATAATAAGTTTCAAAGGAGTATTGAATGTGATCTCCGGTTTTCTGTTTAGGGTTACGGAACCGAAATCCAATGCTGTCGGCTTACCGAAAGTGCCACGAAATTCCTTATTCTCCGCTTTCAGAACAAACCCGGTACCTGCAGGTTCAATAATATAGGTTGCGCTGCTGAAAGCCCTCGGATTTTTAAGTGAATTAATCTCTCCCTGGATCGGACTGTTCTCATAAAGTTCGGCTTCTTTTACATTCCCTTCATTAACGAGCCTTACTTCCATTTTCAACGCCTTCACCACATTAAAAAGCAGCGGCTTCGACTTAATAACTGAAAGTTCATTATCCACCTCATTATTCATGATTCCGGATGGCAATGTCATGTTCTGAAAATCCTGCAGACCGGTCATTCCCCCCTGCTTTCCGGTATCACTCTTTACATAAAGGGAAGCCTTACTCATATACTGAGGCGTAGTATAACGAAGGTAGATCCACGCCAGGGTAAGTCCCAGCAATAAACTGACTACAAATAGCGGCCACCAGCGCAGGTAGCGCTGAATCTGTCTCTTAATTTCACCGCTGTCCTTGCGCTGCTCAAGTTTTTCTGTTAAATCCATTCAATTATCGTAATAAAGTAATCAGTATTGAAGCAAGACCCAACACAACTCCCCCTATCTGGAAAGCGAGATTGCGGTTGGGATCTACGTTGGCCGATTTTTTCTTGATATCATCCGGCTCTACATAAAGTACATCATTCTGCTGTAAATAGTAGTACGGTGATGCAGTAATATTCCTATCTGTAAAATCCAGCACATAAGTTGCATCTGCGCCTTCTTCATTACGGATAAGTCTGACTTTGGTGCGGTCTCCATAATCGGTCATATCCCCCGCCATACCCAGGGCCTGAAATACAGTAACCTTATCTGTAGGACTGGTGTACTGCCCGGGACTTTTTACCTCGCCAAGTACGGTAATATTGAAATTGAGCTGACGAATAGAAACCATAGGGTCCGACAGGTACCTAAGCAAACGCTGTTCAAGATCAGTACGCAACTGCGCCATAGTCATTCCTTTCACGAAAATCCTGCCTAATACAGGAAATGTGAGATATCCTTCATTATCGATAACATATCCCTGGGGAGCATTTTGTGCTGCCTGAGTATTCTGTGAATCGCCAGGAGAACTCACCTGATTCATTGAATGAAGATTGAACGGGCGTACCGCATAATCGTCAAATGCAGTTACTTTAATATCCAGCAAATCGCCGGTTTGGAGGCGTGAGCCCTCAAAAACAGCTTGCTGAACCTGCTGTTCCGCCAGTGCGCGGTCCGTATCCATATAAACCATGTTTTCCTTTGGCTTGCAAGAGGAAAAGGTCAGCAAAAGCAATAGAAAATATAAACTATTTTTCATTATGAGCGTAAATTCTTGCAAAGATATATAAAGTATGGAGAATGCTGGTTCGTACTGACCACATTTTTTAAAGGTGGACAGGAAATTGCGTAAGACCAGATATTTTGAGGGATTCTCAAACTGGATTTACTTCAAGCTAAAGGCCGGCGGTCTTGCTGACGAAAGAAGACGGTTACTTACTTTATAACCACCTTACCTTCAAATGGAAAATGAGAAACATACTGCACACTGGAACCTTTAATAACTTCTGAACCTTCCGTTAGAAAAACATACCTGCTGCCCTGAAGTACAAACAGCACAAAACGGCTACTGCTGCGGATTTTTATCCTTCCTAGTTCCAAAGTGAGAAGATAGTTATTTTTAGATTCCGATTGAGTCCAGTCTTTTTCGCTGAACAGCAGGTTTTGTTCACGTGTACGGAATAATTTTAATATCATCATTATTTGGTTTGTGGCAAAAATAGTTATTTTATATAAAATTCAATACACATAGGAGTATAAATTAATTATTTTAGGCAAAATTGGGCAAAAAAGTGCTATAATCTTAATTACGCAAACGAAAACGGTTATTGATGTCAGTATCTTAGCCTAAGGCAAATACGTGTAATTATATGATATAATATTCCCATTTTCAACAGTATTCTGAACTACACAGTTGATATCTGAAGTCTTGACCCTTGTCGTTGGTTCCGGCTCTTCTAACCACAAAGTTCACAAAGTCCTTCAACAGGAACATAAAGAAAAAACCGCAAAAAATCTTCGCGGTTATATCTTTATTCTTTTCTCTTTCTTCATTTGTCCATTAAGAAGTCTGATGAATAGGTCTACTATCTGAGATTGTATTTCGTGGTGCTAAGCTGCTGACTCTTGGCTCTTGATTCTTGATTCTTGGTTCTTCACCACAGAGGCACAGAGAATTCACGATGGACACAGGGCTCTTACATTGCTATATTGCTACAATGCTACATTATTTACATTAAGAAATTGGTACTTCCTGTCTCCTGGCTCTTAATTCTTGGCTCTTGATTCTTGACTCTTGTTCCTTAACCATGGAGACACAGAGAATTCACGATGGACACAGGGCTAAATTCAAAATCCATAATTCATAATCCAAAAT
>CAYXUO010000172.1:0-3718 GCA_964468335.1 uncultured Chryseobacterium sp.
TCCGCTGTAGGCAACTGTAAGACTGATTCCGTTTACAGTAATTGAACCCTGCGGGACAGTTATGAACTCGCTTCCTGAGTCATATTCAAAAGTTAGCACATAACTTCCGTCCTTCTGCTCTATTGCAATAAGCCTGCCAGTAAGGTCTACATGACCCTGAAATATGTGCCCGTCCAGGCGTCAGTTCATCTGCACACAGCGCTCAAGATTTACTTCTGAACCTACACGCCAGGCTCCTAAATTGGTCTTTTTCAGCGTTTCATCTATTGCGGTCACAATATAGCCTCCTTCCAACAGCTCTACCACCGTCAGGCAGCAGCCATTATGGGCAACACTTTGATCTACCGAAAGTTCATGAGCGAATGCACAGCTCATACTGAAATGAATATTGCGGCCCTGTGTTTCTATTTTTTCCACGGTGCCCGTAGACTCAATGATACCTGTAAACATAAAAATGAAGTGTAAGATGATGGTGGAGTCTCTGTATTTTAATACAGAAAGTTATTCTTAAATTTATAAATTTGTAAACTTTAAACAAATCCAAAGATAGTGATATGAGTTCAAAACAACATAAAGTGCGGGTGGGAATTTCGGTAGGCGATTTTAACGGTATCGGTCCCGAAATCATAATGAAAGCACTGAACGACAAAAGCATCACTGACTTTTTTACACCAATCATTTTTGCTTCGGGGAAACTCTTCACTTATCAGAAAAACATTTTCAAGCTTCAGCAAAGTTTCCATTATATAAACGAAGCCTCGGAAGCCCAGGGCGGCAAGATCAATATGATAAACCTGTGGAAGGACAATGTAAATGTAGAACTGGGTAAACCCACGGAAGAGTCCACTAAAATGGCTATAGATTCTCTGGAAGCGGCCACCACCGCCCTGATGAACAATGAAATAGACGTATTGGTTACCGCTCCCATCAATAAGGACGAAATGATGAAGCACGGGTTTGCTCACGCCGGACACACCGGTTATCTGGAGGAAAAAGCCGGCAAGAAAGGACTTATGTTCCTGGTAACGGATGACCTGAAAGTAGCCGTGTCCACCCACCACATTCCTGTGGCACAGGTTGCAGAGAGCATTTCCAAAGAAAAAATAAAGAAACAGATAAAACTGCTTAATCAGTGTCTCATCGAGGATTTCCAGATCCAGAAACCGAAGATCGCGGTGCTGGGCCTAAACCCACATGCTGGCGACGGTGGACAGATTGGTAGAGAAGAAATTGAAATCATTCAGCCGGCGATTGCTGAAATCTTCGACAATGGCATCATGGCATTTGGCCCTTTCCCGGCCGACAGTTATTTCCAGCCGGAAAAATACAGGAACTACGATGCTGTACTGGCCATGTATCACGATCAGGGTCTGGCTCCATTTAAGACCCTGGCTTATGCTGACGGTGTGAATTACACGGCCGGACTGCCGTTTATCCGCACCTCACCCGATCATGGCGTAGCTTATGATATAGCTGGACAAAACATAGCGGACGAGCAGAGTTTCCGCGAAGCAGTTTTTGCTGCAGTAAGGATCTTT
The DNA here is from genome assembly GCA_964468335.1 of uncultured Chryseobacterium sp. GTDB lineage: Bacteria > Bacteroidota > Bacteroidia > Flavobacteriales > Weeksellaceae > Marnyiella. The sequence continues at coordinate 1,539 of CAYXUO010000172.1, forward strand.
AAAAACCGTTCGGAATATCAGGCGCTTATGGAATCGCGCCTGAAACCAAGAAGAGCAGCGGCAGAAAACGGCGTTGATGAAGATTTGCCGAAAGATTCGGCCAGATAACATGACCGTGATCGGTAAGTGCATGTGACCCGGTACCGTTTTAATTATGAACGGTTTACAAAAGATCAGCCAATAATCAAACATTGGTTGAAATATATTTGCTAATTAAAAATAAATGCATATTTTTGCACACTCATTTTATGGAGAAGCTAAGAAAATATGAAGTTGTATTTTCCGGCCTTAAAAACGGAAAGCATAACTTCCGGTTTGAGATAGACAAGGAGTTCTTTCAGCAGTTTGACACGGAACAGGAATTTACAGAACCAAATCTGGTAGCTGATGTTTTAATGGAAAAACACACCACCTTTCTGGAATTCTGGATCACCACTTCAGGAACTGTAAACCTAACCTGCGATATTACAAATAACAGGTTTGACCATACTATATCAAGTGAGATGCGTCTCCTGGTACAGTTTGGGGAGGAATATGACGACAGTGAGGAAGAAGTTATTACCATTCCGCGAAATGATCATGCCTTTAATGTGGCGCAGTTCATTTATGAAGAAGTCATGCTGGCGATTCCGATGAAGAAGATTTCACCTAATATTTCCGATGAGGACATAGAAAATCTGGAGAAATACAAACCGCAGGAAGAAGTGGAAAAAGAACCGGAGGCAGACCCAAGATGGGAAGCCCTGAGAAAATTAAAAGATAAAAATTAACATAGAATAATTAATAATTATTAGCAATGGCACATCCAAAGAGAAGACAGTCGTCTACAAGAAGAGATAAAAGAAGAACGCACTACAAGGCAGAAGTTCCTCAGCTTGCTAAAGACGCTGCATCAGGTGAACTTCACCTGTATCACAGAGCTCACTGGCATGAAGGAAAACTTTACTACAGAGGAAAAGTAGTAATGGAAAAAACTACTGAAACTACTGAAGAAGCTTAAGATCCTTTCTTAACGCAAAACTTCTATTTCACATAAAAAACCACTCGATTATAATACTTTCGGGTGGTTTTTTGTTGTGTTTTCTTAAAAATTGGTATCTTTGAAACCTTAATCAAACATCAACTATGGACATTAGAGAAATACAGAACCTCATTAAATTTGTATCAAAAGCAGAGGTTTCCGAAGTGAAGTACAAAACAAAGGATTTTGAAATTACGATCAAAACTCCTTTAGCAGGAAATGACACAGTGAGCTATATTTCACAACCTGCCATGTACCAGGGCGCTGCTCCAGCTCCACAGGCCGCTCCTGCCACTGCACCTGCTGCCGCTGAAAAACCTGCTGAGGCTGCATCTGATGACAGTAAATACCTTACCATCAAGTCTCCGATGATTGGTACTTTCTACAGAAAGCCAAGTCCGGATAAAGATGTATTTGTAAATGTAGGCGATGAAGTATCCAACGGAAAAGTGGTCTGCGTTATTGAAGCCATGAAACTTTTCAACCAGATCGAATCCGAAATTTCAGGAAAAATCGTTAAGATCCTTGTGGATGATGCCACTCCTGTGGAGTACGACCAACCTCTGTTCTTAGTAGACCCTTCTTAGTAATTTTAAATTGCAGATTATAGATTTTCAATGTTTACGACATTTGAAATAATTTAAAATTCGATATTTAAAATTTAAAATCCTCTAAAAAGATGTTCAAAAAAATATTAATTGCCAACCGGGGCGAGATTGCTATGCGCATACTCCGCACCTGTAAAGAAATGGGCATTAAGACCGTAGCGGTATATTCTACTGCCGACAAGGACAGCCTCCATGTAAGGTTTGCAGATGAAGCCGTCTGTATAGGTCCGGCCATGAGCAAGGATTCCTATCTTAAGATCTCAAATATCATTGCAGCTGCCGAGATTACTAATGCAGATGCCATCCATCCGGGTTATGGGTTTTTGTCCGAAAACTCTAACTTTTCCAGAATCTGCCAGAAAAACGGAATCAAGTTCATTGGTGCAACACCGGAACAGATAGACCGTATGGGAGATAAGGCCAATGCGAAAGCAACGATGAAGGAAGCGGGTGTTCCCTGCGTTCCCGGTTCCGACGGCCTGATCGATTCTTACGAACATGCTGTTCAGCTTGCCAAGGAGGTCGGTTACCCTGTAATGATTAAAGCTACC
>CAYXUO010000173.1:0-3712 GCA_964468335.1 uncultured Chryseobacterium sp.
GTCCGAACTGCCAAACGCCCTGTAACCGGCAACTACACCGTCAGAATTGGCCGCTCCTCCGTTGCCCGGCATACCAGCCAGTCCCGAACCGCTCGGGAATTGCGCATAACCGAGTAGACCCTGAACTGAAAAGTTTACTGTCCACATATTAAGGTAGGAGTTCGGATCCCAAATCGTCTGAGGTTTCACTTTCACATCCACATCATCCGGGTTCCAGGACGTTTGGCAAAGATTCACACGGTCAATACCGTTGGTAGGGTTTCCGTTCGGATCTACCTTTGCCAGTGCGAACTGGATCATAATATCTGCACCTACAGGATCAAAATTTTCACCCCTGGTTCCAAAAACCTTACGATAATCATTATTCATGGCTTCAATCTGCGAGATCACCTGATTATCACTGATATTGGCCTGAAATCCTACCTGCTGACCACTGTGGATCACGTGCACTACTACCGGGATAGTGATGATTCCGCCATTTTGAGATTTATTGGCCTTGGCTTTCTCTACCAATGGCGCAAGCCAGGCCTCAAACTGTGCGTCGTTTAACCTGTTGGGATCCTGTGCCTGAAGCCTTGCTTCATATTCTGTGGAGGCACACTTGACCACTGCAGGATTTTCCTGTATTTCTTTATTGGTGTATTTTTTGCCAAAAATAACTACATCTGAATCAGCTTTTGTGCGCTTTTGAGCTTCCGTAGTGGACACCCCCAGGAAAAGCACGGACAGAAAAATTGATTTCAGTAAAGACCTTTTACTCATAATTAGTTGTACTTTTATAGAAAATTAAATTTATTTTAAAGATTTGCGAATTTACAGATTATTTTTAATTCGGGACTAAATAATTTAACCAATGAATGTTTTATTTGAATAATTTTTATAAAATTTGAAAATTTATGACTTACGTTAAAACAGGTGTACTTCTAGTAATGTGCTTTATTGCGCTGCAGTGCAGTGCACAGAAGAAGACCGACACTAAAAATAAAGCTGCAGTAAGCACTGCTGTAAACAGGATGAATATTCAGAAAATTGAGCTTGAAGAAATGACCCGGGGTTCCAGAAGGATGGTTACACTTACCCCAACCATGAAAACAGTGGAAGTAAACAGGGAGGTGAAAAATGAGAAAATGCCGACCGCTGAATGGAATGCTATCATTAAGTACCTGTCCGATGAGAAACTTTCACAACTGGAAAGCTTTAAATCTCCTACCACCAAGCGGTTTTATGACGGTGCCTTTTCAGCAGACATTAAAATTACTGCAGGAAATAAAGTATACACCAGCCAAAGTTTTGACTCAGGCACGCCACCTAAGGAAATCTCGGAACTGTATTTTTCGGTGGCCAAAAGCTTTAAAGGCAAATAGTTAAAACGAGTAGGCAATATTCCACATATAACCCATGTTGAATTTTCCGGAACTTCTGCCGAAGCCGGGAATGATCATGGGTTTAATATTTTCCTGTGTAGTTGAATACAATACATATTTTGGCTGCACGTTTACATCAATATAGAAATTACTGTCGAAGAGCTGTACCCGCCCACCTGCCAGGCCCTCTATCCAATAGGAGGATTGCGATGAGGACGGAAAAGCAAGGGCAGACGAACTCCCGCCAAAACCCCGAACCGGAACCGAGCGGTACTCCTGTCTGTAGAAGGATGCAGCAGCTTTTCCTCCTACATAAAAGCCATTAAGATCATTCTCGGGATCTTTCATCAGCCTGTACATGGTTCCCAGCTTCACAAAAGGACCACTCACCTGGGCGTCATATCCATTTTTTATATAGACATTTTTCTCAAAGCCAGCGTCGGCTACCGCATGAAGCTCACGGTTCAGCCTACTCGACACGAACCCCTGGAGTACCTGACGGTCTGTAAAGAATGACAGTCCGGCACTCAGCACATCAACCCCAACTACAAAATTAGGGCTGTACTTCCACTTTGGTTTCTCATCGGGCATTGTCTCCTGCGCAAAAATCCCCAGAAACAGCAGACTAAAAAAGAAGGAAAAGGTGAGTTTTGCTTTCATTTACTATTTCATTTTGCACAGTTTCTACAGCTAATACCGGATTGGGATCCTGCAAATTGGCGGTTAGGCCTGTATATAACCTCCTTATCCCACACGCAGGCGACACATATTCTGTTGAAGTAGTATAATTCAACCTTACCCTGGACAGACTGCCTGCACTGGATGTAGCCACGTAGATGTCAGTAAAAGGAACATCTTCAACCCTAAGCGGCAGCAGGAGGGAATCTGTAGCCAGCGTATTCTGCACCACTACTACGGGTCCGGCACCATAATCCACCGCCACAAAAACGGAATCCAGCGTGCGCGGTTTTCCGGTGGCAAAGGTCTTGAATTTGATCTTTACACGTGGCGTTCCTTCACCGTCTGTGCAGATATCATCATCTGTACTGCAGGACATGAGCAGCAACAAAGAAGTAAGTAAGGAAAGGAACATTTTCATATTAACTCCGTGGATTTAGAGCCTTTTCCAGTCTGAAAAGAAGATCATCATAATGATACTTAGTTACAGCGTCATTTGAAGACTTTATTTTCAGTTCGTTTTTCAGTTCATTCAGTACACCGCGCACAATAGCTTTAACATCTGAGTTCTCTGATACAGCTACAGACCGGCCGGGCCTGCCTGTGCCTGATGAAGATTTGCTGTTCAGTAATCCCAGCATGGACTCTACATAGTTACGCTGAAAATTCCTGCGGTAAAGGTCTGTTTTCCCACTGAAAACTTCAGCTTTAAGGTCGTTCATGTATTCAGCTACCGGGTACGCATTAGGTGCAGTTGCCTGCGACTGGTACATCATCTGCAAAACACTCGCACTCAGGATCCTGTTCAGGACAGTATTCTGAAGACGCTCCACTACCTCCACAGGAGATGTTCCCGTTTTCTCAAATATCTCATTTCTTACCAGCCACTCGGGAGTTTCGAAAATGTTTGTGCTGAGAAATTTCAGTGCTTCCTTCTGGTCTTTCCGGGAAACGGCTTCATACACGGCACCTTTTTGTTCTATCGTTTTAGGGGTTTCCATCTGTCCGCCAATGTATTTTGAAACGTGCCCCAAATATCTGCCAAACTGCGAGGTTACCTGATCGTACATCGTGCTCAGGTCGCTGTAATCTTCATTAGGAGTAGCTGTCCAGCTATCCAGGTTCTTCACGATGCGTCCTAAATTTTTAATTCCATAGGTTCCTGCCAGCATCGGATTGTCGCCTATCTGCTCACTCTGCAAACGGGGATCGAAAGGATTGCTTTCGGTACCGAACCAAAGCCTTGGATCCTTCATCTTATCCATCACCCATTTATTGAGGTATTCCTTTTCTTTTTCAGGCGAATTAAACTGATAGAAACGGCGGTAGCCCCACTCTATAGCCCAGTCGTCATAGTCGCCGATGCGGGGCATGATACCACTGTCCGGAATCCTGTCTTCCGGCTGTGCTACGTAGTTGAATCTTGCATAATCCATAATGGAAGGTGTGTGGCCGTTTTTCTCCAGCCAGTTTTTATCTCTTAGTTTTTCTACGGGTACTGCAGCACTTGAAATAAAGTTGTGTCTTAACCCTAAAGTGTGACCCACCTCATGAGCGGAAACAAAACGGATCAGTTCGCCCATAAGTTCATCATCAAAATTCATCCTGCGTGCACGTTCATCATTTGGTGAGGCCTGAATGAAGTACCAGTTACGCAGCAGGTTCATTAC
>CAYXUO010000174.1:0-3679 GCA_964468335.1 uncultured Chryseobacterium sp.
GGTGGAGGCATCGCATCCGGCTCGCAGTACGCGGGCGGCGGCGGCGGCGCGTCGCCGGAAGATGCTTAAAGGTTTCTTCGGCATAATAAAGTCCATAGGCTCGGAAACGAGGTCTTTTCTCTTGTACACAACAAGGCGGTGAGAATCGGTAGAAACAAAGTTGGTTTCATTTTCTCCAAACTGGAAAAGTACACCCGTCATTACCGGACGAAGGGAATCATTGCTTGTAGCAAAAAGAGTATTGCTAAGTGCTTCCGAAAGAACTCCTGATGGCAGTGACACACTTTGAGCACTTTCGAACTCAGGAATTTCCGGATAATCTTCAGCATTATCGAGCGCTACAGAGAAGTTATCCTTTTCATCCAGAATCTCAAGAACATTACCGGCAGCATCTGCAGACTCCTTCACGGAAAGTGTAAGTGGCTGCTCACCGTAAGTTTTTACAAAATCCTGAAAGATCTTGGCAGGTACGGCAAATTTGCCGCTGTCTTCTGATTTTACTTCCAGGGAAGTAATCAGGGTCGTTTCGCCGTCGGAAGCAGTTATACGGAGACTGTTGTTCTCTAATTCAAAAAGATAGTTTTCTAAGATGGGTCTTGACTGGGAGGTTGAAATTACTCCACTAACGGTTTGCAGGGCTTTCTGCAACTCTCCACTTGACACAATAAACTTCATCTGTACAAATTATTTGGACAAATATAATGAATTGGCTTAAAATTGAGAAACTAAACCGGATTACTTATCAACAATTTTGATAAATCTCTATCTTTGAAATTCAAGATCAGCAATGCGAAAACCCCCACTTTATAAAAGCTTTCTAAATGCCCTGCACGGAATTGGCCACATGGTTCTGCAGGAAAGAAATTTCCAGATAGAACTGGTCGCTTTGGCTATAAATATTGTTCTGATCTTTTTTTTGAAAGTTAACGCGGCTGATGCAGCTGTTCTATTGCTGATCTGCAGTGCAGTTTTGGCAGCAGAACTCATGAATACCGCGGTGGAGAAGCTTTGTGACTTCATCCACCCCGAATTCCATGTTAAAATCGGCCTTATCAAGGATATTTCCGCCGGCGCAGTAATGCTGCTGGCTTTAACTGCCCTGATTATCGCCCTGATTATATATCCAAAGTACCTTTGTGAATATTTTATCTGAAATATTCAACTCCGTTTTTAAAGATGTTGTGGTAATTAGCTGTCGGAATATTTCTGAAAAGTCCCGCCGAAAAACGCTCTGGATGACCCATCCGGCCGAAGATCTTACCTGATTTACTCGTTAGCCCTTCAATCCCGAACAGCGAATTGTTTGGGTTATGAGGCATTCCATGTGCAATATTTCCGTCCAGGTCGATGTATTGGGTTGCCACCTGACCGTTCTGATACAGTTCTTTCAGAACCTCTTCCGAAGCCATAAAGCGTCCCTCACCATGCGAAATAGGAATAGTATATACCTGATCTTTCATCCCACGCAGCCATGGAGAACTGTCATTTACCACTTTCACATCCACCATTTGGGAAATATGCCGGCCGATGGCATTATGTGCCAGCGTCGGTGAATTTTCATCCAGGTCGCGGATCTCTCCGTAAGGCAGAAGTCCGGACTTCACTAAAGCCTGGAAACCGTTGCAGATTCCCACAATCAGACCGTCGCGTTCCAGTAACCTTTGAACTGCATTTCTCATCTTTTCATTCTTCAGCACATTCACGATGAACTTGGCAGAACCGTCGGGTTCGTCACCGGCAGAAAAACCACCTGAGAAGGCCAGGATTTGTGACTGTTCAATTTCCTCAATCCACGCTTCCAGACTTTCGTTCAAAAGGTCGTGGTTCAGATTGATCAGGGGTAAACTTGACACCACAGCACCTTCCTTGCGGAAAGCATTCTGCGTTTCATATTCACAGTTGGTACCCGGAAATACCGGAAGAAATACTTTCGGACTTGCTAAATTGTGCTTGCGTATATGCACATTCTTTGCCTCCTTCGCACTTAATGATGTATCAATTTCAACCGTCAATTTTTCCATTTCCGTGGTAGGGAAAAGCTCTTCAAAGGTTCCGCTCCAGGCTTTAAGTAATTTTGAAATAGAAACTTCTATTGAATTAATAGACAAGTTTTTGGAATGATTTACTTCACCTATTTTTTGAAGTGAAGGATGTTGGATTTCGGATTCACTTTCAATAATCAGACTACCGATGTTTTTGCTGAGGAGCTGCTCTTCTTGAAGGTTGACTTCCGCTCCCAGCATGTTACCGAAACTCATCTTTGCAAGTGCTACGGCTGCTCCACCATTCTTAATGGTTTTTACTGAAACGATCTGACCGTTTTGAATATTAGAATGAATAAATTCAAATACATCTTTTAGCGCGCTGTAATCCGGCAGTCCGTTCTCCTGTGGCGTATGCCTGAAGTAATACAGCTTGTTTCCGGCCTTTTTGAACTCAGGGGAAATGATATTGCTTTTATAACCGTTTGCACATGCAAAGGAGATCAGGGTTGGCGGAACGTTAATGTCCTGGAAACTGCCGCTCATGGAATCTTTGCCGCCAATGGCTGCCAGTTCGAAATTCATCTGAGCATCATAAGCACCCAGTAACGATGCTAAAGGCTTGCCCCAGTTTTCCGGAACCGTACCCAGTTTCTCAAAATACTCCTGAAAGCTGAGGCGTATATTTCTGTAATCACCGCCCATAGCCACGATTTTAGCTACACTTTCCACTACAGCATTAGCTGCACCCACCATTGAGTTTTGCGACGATATATCGGCATCAAATCCCCAGCTTGCCAATGAAACTGTTTCAACATCAGATGCACCAAGCACAGGCAGCGTCTGAACGCTTCCTTCCATTTCAGTAAGCTGATGTCTTCCACCGTAAGGCATGGCGACAGTGGTACCGCCCACGGAAGCATCAAACATCTCCGTAAGTCCTTTTTGCGACGCGGAATTTTTATTTGACAGAGCACTTAACAGATTCTGTGCTGAAAACACAGTAGTATCAGTTTTCACTTGCTGCAGATGGGAAATCCTGGCGTCCTGCCGTTTCGTACAGCCGTTGGTGTCCAAGAAATCCCGGCTGAGGTCCACGATCTGCTGTCCCTGCCAGAACATTTTCATTCTGCCGGAATCTGTTACTTTGGCTACCTCAACAGCCATTATATTTTCTTTTTCGCAGAAGCTGATAAACTTATCCTTATCCATTGCGTCAATTACCACTGCCATTCGTTCCTGTGACTCCGAAATCGCCAGTTCAGTACCGTTCAAACCTCCATATTTCAGCGGCAGGATGTCCAGATTGATTTCGAGTGAATCGGCAATTTCGCCAATTGCTACTGAAACACCGCCGGCACCGAAATCGTTCGATTTCTTGATCAGTGTGGTTACCTCAGGATTTCTGAAGAGACGCTGAATTTTACGCTCCTCCACCGGGTTACCTTTCTGCACTTCGGTAGAAAGTGTATGGATTGAGGTCTCGTCCTGCTCTTTGGAACTTCCTGTAGCTCCACCCACACCGTCGCGGCCGGTTGCACCGCCCAGAAGAATTACAAGATCACCTTCCTGCGGCTGTTCACGTTTCACGGCATCTTTTTTCACAGCACCAACTACAAAACCAACTTCCATCCTTTTGGCTTTGTAGCCATCGTGATACACCTCATTTACAAGTGTTGTTGCAAGACCAATCTGGT
>CAYXUO010000175.1:0-3623 GCA_964468335.1 uncultured Chryseobacterium sp.
GGTTGAAGTCCGTCGGTTTTCCATTTCTTGATCAGGTCGATATGGGCCTGTGATAAAGCCCCACCTTGAGGCATTTTCTGCGGATCTCCTGTTGGGCGTTGAATCCGGTCCAGTATATTATCTGCTGCATTTTTAACTGAAGGGTAATCTGTTAGAGTGTAAGAGCCTGAAATCCCACCCACTGAGTGGCAGCTGATGCAGTTATTATCGATAACAGGTTTTACGTCTTTGGCGTAGGACACCGTTTGGGGCAGGATTACTTCGTCGGAAATTTCGGCATAGGTTCTGGTTTCGCACGCGCAGAAAATGAGTGTGAGCAGCAAAAATAATATGATTGGATGGTGTTTCATACAAGATATTAAAAGACACGATAGAGATTGAAGCCGAAGAAAATTTGCCCTTTAGCCCAGTCTCCTGTGGCATTGGTAAGATATCCGCTTTCGGTATTGGGCTGTGAATTTGTGAATACCAACTGGAAAATATGGCCGCCGGTATCAATATCCAGCCCGACTGACAGGGGGTTTTTATAATAAGAGAGGTGGTCAAAATTCAAAAAGTATTCTCCATTAATGGAAAGTCTTCTGGAAATTTTATATCGTCCTCCAATACCGGCGGAAAACAGGTCGCCTTTCTCTATCGCAGGGTTTACTAAATTCCGGTGAACGTAACCAGGACTGAACTGAATGCTCAGTTCATCCGAGACTCTGCGCGAGATGAGGAGTTGGGTCACGTATGAAAGGCGGTCCCCAAATTTCAGATAGGGGTAAGTATCTCGGTGCAACTCACTGTTAATGTCTACCACATGATAACCGACGATTTCCAACGGTGCGTTTCCTTTCTGTTTCATGAGCCGGTATTTAGCCCCAAGTTCGTAGGTTTTCTGATAGGTATGTCTGGAGGCATGTAAGGAAATTCCGTCTGTAAGCCCGTAAATGACTCCCAGTTTTGTAGTGGCGTGATCCAGTCCGAAAAAGGTTTTAAAACCCTCGCTTACTGCGCCGAATCGGTGTGATATATCCACATAAAACTCCTTTTTTGCGGCGATCTTTGTGGACTGTCCTGTTACAATCTGAAGGGCTTTGAAGCTGGGTTGATATTCATTTTGCGCCGTAGCGGTGTCAATTTCGGCAAGCAAATCTTCCTGCGAATAACTTAAAAAAAAGAAAAACAGCGACAGAAAAAGAGTAAACTTTGCAGCCATAGGGGTGTATTTTAATTCAGCAACTACAAGGAGCGCATGGCAGAAACCACTGTCCGTATTTGCCCTTATCCCCACAAAGTTATCTCATGCTAGAGAGAAAAAAAGTGACTAAAGTCACACCAACTTCAGGATCTCAATTCCGGCAGTGGTTTGGCGGATGTGGCCTTCATGTTCATATTTTTTCAGTATTCTGCTCACTACTTCACGGGCAGTTCCAAGGTTCTCAGCAATCTCACGGTGCGATATTTTAACGGGGTTCTTTCCCGTAAGCTTAATCTTACTTTCCAGATAATCCATAATACGTCTGTCCAGGCGGAAGAAGATCACTTTATTCACACTTTCCATCATTTCAGTATAACGGAGATCAAAATTTTGGTAGAAGTAGGCATTGAGTGCCGGATACTGGATAATCCAGCGCAAAAGATGCTGCACCGGAATAAGCAGCAGTTCACATTTTTCCTCGGTACATGAATAAACAATGCTCCGGCTTTCCTTTAATATGGCAGAAAATGTAAGAATACAGCTTTGGCCGCGCTCCAGAAAGTAATACAGCAGTTGGCGGTCATCCTTTTCTGAGTACACTTTCACAATTCCTTTAATTACTACAGGCAGGTACCTCACCAGTTGTCCTTCAGAAATAATTTGGGTGTGGGCCTCATAACTCCGTACAACCGTGTTTAACCTGAAATCATTAATGAATTCGGCGCCGGCAAACGTAAACTGATCCTCAATTGAGTTATAGCAGCACATCCTTTTTTTATTAAAATTATTAATTATTTACATTCAACCGCAAATTTTTATTAAAACTGACGATATGACAGGTGTATCGGTTCCCACCCTGAGTTTATATATTGCTAATTTTGACGGATGAACCCTGGTCACAGAAAGATTATTCACGTAGATATGGATGCATTTTATGCCTCTGTGGAACAGCATGACCATCCGGAACTGAAGGGTAAGCCGGTGTGCGTAGGTGGCGGGAAGTATGGCGTGGTAGCAGCTGCCAGTTACGAAGCCCGGAAATATGGAATCCGCTCCGCAATGCCCGGAAGGATTGCTCTTGAAAAATGCCCGCATCTTATCGTTGTAAAGCCAAGATTCCAGCGGTATAAGCAGGTTTCCAGTCAGATCAGGGAAATTTTTTATGAATATACCGACCTGGTGGAACCTCTTTCACTTGATGAAGCCTATCTGGATGTTACGGAGAACAAAAAAGGAATGCAATCCGCAAACGAAATCGCAAGGGAAATCCGCAGAAAAATTTTCGACAAAACCGGATTAACTGCCTCGGCAGGTATTTCGGTAAACAAGTTTCTGGCAAAAGTGGCGTCGGATTATAATAAACCGAATGGCCAGAAAACGATACATCCTACACAGGTGCTTTCGTTCATGGAATCGCTGCCTATTGAAAAGTTCTATGGAATAGGCAAAGTGACGGCCAACAGAATGCACGAACTGCATATCTTTAACGGTGCCAATCTTAAGGCCAGATCAGAGCAGGAACTGACCACACTGTTCGGAAAATCCGGAAAATACTATTATAATGTGGTTCGTGGTATCCATGAAAATCCGGTAAGACCACACAGGATTGCGAAGAGTGTGGGGGTAGAGGAAACCTTTTGGGAGAATCTGGCAGATGAAGATTCCGTATTTGAACAGCTTAAAACCCTAAGCACGGAGCTTGAGGCACGTCTTTTAAAAAGAAATGTGCAGGGAAAATCACTTACTTTGAAAATTAAATACCGGGATTTCACCCTGTACACACGTTCCAAATCTGTTGAAACATACTTCCATGACTTCCAACAGATATACAGTACAGCTTTGGAACTATGGGAGTTACGGCCTTACGACAGGCCGGTGCGGTTATTGGGACTTTCAATGTCGGTCCTGAACAACCATGAAAAGAAGCAGGTCTCTGTTCAGCTTAAAATACCGTTTGAGGATATCTAACAAAAATCATCAATTAAAGATATTTATTACACCAATTTTTTGATATCTTTATATTATTATTTCTGAATAGAAATATACCCCTTGAAAACACATTAAATGAAGACTCTAAGAGACTGGGGCCTCAGCGCCCTTAGCGATATACAGGACGAAGACCGGATGATCAACTTTTCCGGGTACTCAATTCTGTATACAGCTACGGAGAATGTACATCTGCTTATTTTTGATAACGAAGTACATTTGCCTCCGGAAACTTTCTATTATATACCCCCAGACAGTCCCATACAGTTTCTGTGCGAAACCCAACAGGCCATCCTGATGTGGTTTAAGGTGGATCTCTTTGTAGACCGTCTGGAATTTCTAAGCCACATAAAAAAGGGAATTTTTTTTAGGAACCCCCTTGGTTGGGCGGTGCCTAACAGTTTTATGCCATTTGATTCTATAATGAAGTATTATTACCTGCCTACCCAGGAAA
>CAYXUO010000176.1:0-3587 GCA_964468335.1 uncultured Chryseobacterium sp.
GCACCATCGGTTCCGCCGCGAATCGCTTTGATCTTTGGTTCTACATTGGCATCATTCATGGCCTGCGCTGCAATATCGATAATGTGCATCTTACCTTCAAACTGCTGCTTCATGTTGCGGTACTGCTCCTTTATTTCGATCTCAGCGGTACCTTCTCCATATTTTTTGTTGAATTCGGCAACCTTATCGGTAATCAGCTTTTTTCTGGCTTCAAATTTCGCCTCGTCGTGGTCACGGATAATATATTGAATTTTAGCTTCAGAAACATCTGATTTCAGGTCGGTTAAATGATAAAAACCGTCAAATCCTTTTGTAGTGGAAGGTGTTTCATTGGCAGGCAGCATTTGGATGAATTCTGCCGCGAGCAGCGAGGCATTTACCATTTTCCCGAAAGCATAGCCAGGGTGCACACTCAATCCGTGAATTTTCACTACAGCTCCCGCAGCGTTGAAGTTTTCATATTCCAGTTCACCGGCTTCACTACCGTCCATGGTGTATGCCCATTCGGCACCGAATTTCATTACATCAAATTTGTGTGCGCCACGACCGATTTCCTCATCGGGTGTAAATCCAATAGCGATCCTGCCGTGCTTAATTTCCGGATGTGCAATGAGAAACTCAGCTGCAGTCACGATCTCGGCAACTCCGGCTTTATCATCTGCCCCCAGCAAAGTGGTCCCATCCGTAGTAATCAGGGTTTTCCCGACATATTGCTTCAGGCTTTCGAACTTTGATGAAGAAAGGGTAAATCCGGTGTCTTTATTCAGAAGAAGGTCACCACCGTCATAATCGTCCCAGATCTGGGGCTTCACTCCTTCGCCGTTAAAATCCGGCGACGTATCGTAATGGGCAATAAATCCAATGACAGGCTCATCATCATTTTCGATATTTGAAGGTATGTAGGCGTAGATATAACCATTCTCATCAAGCTCTACATTTTCCAGTCCAAGAGTCTGCAGCTCCTCAAAAATATATTTTGCAATGTCCCACTGCTGGGGTGTGGATGGTGTAGACTCACTTTCAGGATCGCTGGTGGAATATATTTTTACGTAATTGATGAAACGGTTCTGGAGTTTCAGTTTCCACTCCAGGTTGAATTCTATTGTCTGCATGTCTCTCTTGGTTTTATGTAAAGCAAAGTTAAGGAATTATGTGTTACGCGTGTGCTGTGAGGTGGCTTGCTGCCAGCATGAAAGTTGTTTCGGTATTACAGAGTATAAAATAAATCTTCCGCACTTTCTGTTCAACACAAAAAATGCATCTTTGCAGCGTTATGAAATCCACTGTACCAAACTCTCAAATGATAAGGTCATTTATCATATGCCTGGCCGCCCTGGCTGTTTTTGTTGACCATTTATTCGTTAAACTCATTCTAATCTTAGCAGCATTGATCCTCTTTATAATTAAAAACCATAAAAACAAAACTGCACTCAATTATTTCGTTTTTGTTTTGGGATTGGGAGTTATAGGAGCTTTAGTGATTGAAAACACTGTATTTGCCCTATAGCTAAACCAGCACACTTAAAATACAGTCCTGCACAGTATTCTGGGCAGGACTTTTCATTCGCAGTAAATTGGTTATCTTTGAAATCACCTAAATTTTATCAATGTTTCTCACCGAATGTCCACGTGATGCAATGCAGGGTTGGAAGGATTTTATTCCGACGGCTCAAAAAATCGACTATATAAATGCGCTGATGTCCGTAGGATTTGATGTGCTGGATTGCGGCAGTTTTGTTTCGCCTAAATCCATACCTCAGATGGCAGATACCAGTGAAGTTTTGGCGAATATTGACAAAACTAACTCCAATACTAAACTCTCGGTAATCGTGGCCAATGTGCGCGGTGCAGAAAAGGCACTTACCCATAAAAATGTAGACATCCTGGGTTTTCCGTTTTCCATTTCTGAAACATTCCAGCAGCGCAACACGAACAAGGACAGAGAGGAGGCTTTCCTACAGATTACAGAAATCCTCAATCTTGCCAAAAATGAAAATAAGGAACTGAATGTCTATTTCTCAATGGCCTTCGGAAATCCTTATGGCGACCAATGGAGCTGGGAAGAGGTAGATCACTGGGCCGGGCGTTTCGCGGAAATGGGTGTCCGGAACATTTTACTTTCCGATACCACAGGGACAGGAACACTTGAGGACATCGAACTTCTGTTCAGCAAAATTCCGTCAGGGTATACTGATGTTGATTTTGGCGCTCACTTCCATAACAGATATGAAGATTCCTATAAAAAACTGAAGGCTGCCTATGATAACGGTTGCCGCCGTTTCGACTCAGCGATCAAAGGGATTGGTGGCTGCCCGATGGCCAAGGACGATCTTGTGGGAAATATGCCCACCGAGCAGATTATTAATTTCATGGCGGTGGAAAAAATAAGTCACTCACTTAATCTGCTTCACTTCGAAAGCGCATACAACAAAGCGAAGGATGTATTTCATTTCTAAAATTTTATGTGTAAAAATATATTAACTCTTATTGTCTTTTTCTTATTTTCTCTAACGATGGGTCAAACCTCTTCCGTTTTTGAATTACGTAAGTTGAATAAAAGATACGATTCAATCCTGATCGCTTTTCAGCAAAGAGCGAAAGATTCTCTTTCGGGTCATTCCAAGAAGGACAGGCTTAAAATAATGGCGTTATATGAGCAGAAGGTAAATAAGCAGAGACGCCAACAAAATCTGGCCTATCTCGATAAAATAAAATTAGAAGAAGATACTTCTTCCGGGACACCAGCTAAAAAAGACATAAAGTGTAAAAGCATGGGTAATTTCGGACCTCCCAACTTTAAACCCAACAGCAAGTATAAAGCAACGGAATCTCCGCAGGTAAGCGCCGTACCTCATTTTTTTGGAGAAATCAAATCGGTTGTGACATTTATTGTTGACGAAGAAGGCACTGTTAAAAATGTGAGGGCAAACGGTGCAAATGAAGATTTTAACCGTGAAATTGAATTGATGTTTTACACAGAGGAAAAGAAATGGACCCCCATCTGTATTGGTGGATTTGCGCAGGCGAACAGATTCAGATTACCTATAACACAAACAGCAGAATAGATTTATGACATCAAAAATAAAATACATAGGTGGCTTCCGCTGCGAATCTGAACATTTACAGTCTGGCTCCGTAATCGTGACCGATGCTCCAACGGATAATCAGGGCAAGGGTGAAGCATTTTCGCCCACCGACCTTTGTGCCACATCACTTGCGCAGTGTATGCTGACCACGGTTGCCATTCTCGGCAAAAACAAAGGAATTAATATGGAGGGCGCCTATGCGGAAGTACAAAAGATAATGACCGCAGCGCCACGTAAAATTGGAGAGATCGTATGTGACCTCTATTTTGCCACCGGACATACCGATGAGCAGAAGCAGTTTATTGAAAAAACCGCAATGACGTGCCCGGTAGCGCTGTCCTTGCACCCCGATTTAAAGAAAACCGTGCATTTTCATTTTGGATAAGATCCCTTAAAACATTCCCAGTTCGAACCGGGCTTCCTCGCTCATCATATCCTTATTCCACGAAGGTTCAAAGGTCAGTTCCAGATCCACACTTTTCACTCCTTCCACCTCTGAAA
>CAYXUO010000177.1:0-3480 GCA_964468335.1 uncultured Chryseobacterium sp.
ATCCCGTTCAGACCGGATGGCAAAATACAACCAGTTACTTAGAATTGAAGAGGCTTTGGGAGAGACAGCTGTTTTCCCGGGTCTTGATGCCTTCAAAGTAAAAAGGTAATAGACAAAATTAATTAAGAATGGCTATAACGATTTGCCGTTTACTTCCAATATTCATAAATTAGTAAAAAATTATATATAATGTCAGATAACAAAGTTGTACTGAACTATGACGGGAAATCATTTGAATATCCTATTGTAGAGAGCACCGTAGGTGACAGAGGAATTGATATTTCAAAACTGAGAGACGAAACCGGGTTGATAACGCTGGATCTGGGGTATAAAAATACCGGTGCCACCTTAAGTGACATCACTTATCTGGACGGTGATAAAGGTGAACTTTATTACAGAGGGTATCCTATTGAGCAGATTGCAGATAAATCCAACTTTACAGAGGTAATGTACCTGCTCCTGCACGGAGAGTTGCCTACAGGTACTCAATATCAGGGGTTTGAAAGTGGAATTAAGAAATATAATTTCATCGCCGATGAAATGAAAAGGCTTATTGACGCATTCCCGAGGTCTGCGCATCCAATGGGTGTACTTTCTTCCCTAACTTCGGCTCTTACAGCGTTTAACCCAAAGGCAGTTGACGTAAGCTCCAAAGAGGATCTTGATCATGCTGCAGAGATGCTTATCGCTAAGTTCTCGCACCTTTGCGCATGGACGTACCGTAAGAAACTTGGACTTTCTATAAACCATGGCGACGACAGCCTGAACTATGTAGAGAACTTCTACAAAATGTGTTTCCGCCGTCCTAACGCCCATTTCGAACTTGATCCCGTTGTTGTAGGTGCGCTGGATAAACTGCTTATCCTTCATGCAGATCACGAACAAAACTGCTCTACTTCCACAGTTAGAATGGTAGGTTCAGCACATACCGGACTTTTCGCTTCTGTTTCAGCTGGTATTTCAGCGCTTTGGGGGCCGCTTCACGGTGGTGCAAACCAGGCTGTGATTGAAATGCTGGAGATGATAGAAAAAGATGGTGGCGATGTTGCTAAATATGTTGAAAAAGCCAAAAACAAAGACGATAACTTCCGTCTGATGGGCTTCGGACACAGAGTTTACAAGAACTTCGACCCGCGCGCAACAATCATTAAGAAAGCCGCAGATGATATCCTGAATTCTCTGGGTATTGAAGATAAAGCACTGGATATCGCCATGCAGCTTGAAAGAGTAGCACTGGAAGATGAATACTTCGTAAGCCGTAAACTGTACCCGAATGTAGATTTCTATTCCGGAATTATTTACAGAGCTTTAGGTATACCAACAGAGATGTTTACTGTGATGTTTGCTTTGGGTAGACTTCCGGGCTGGATTTCCCAGTGGAAAGAGATGCGTTTGCACAACGACCCGATCGGAAGACCAAGACAGGTTTACCAGGGTGCTCAGAAACGCGATTATGTAGATATGAACGCAAGATAAATCTTGCTTGATAATAACAGAAAACCCTTGCAGTGTCTATAGACTGTAAGGGTTTTTTGTTATGGCGTTATCGCTGGATACACTTCCTGGTTCTGGCTGTTTTTCAGAATGAAATGCACACGCTCATCCGGTGGCAGGACCGGAACGTGAACTGCGTGGTAGCCTAATTCGGCATAAACCTCACAAATGAGATTATGGATTCTGATTTGTTCGGATTCATCCTCCAGCCGGGCATAATCATTGGTCAGAGGCAACCGCTCCAAAATGAAGATCCTTTGATATCGGTACTTGCTGCACTGTTCTAGAAGAAATTCCTCGCAGGCCAATCCCAAAAACCGGTGATAGGCCAGGGCATCCGGTAAGGCACGGTCCATAAAAACTTTGTCCTCAGGATTCAGGGCTGCTTCCTGAGCTATCTGCATTTTCAGGACCTTAAGCTGAAAATCCTTCTTGTTCCTGCGTATTTCTTCAACGGTCCTTCCCTGTATCTTTTGTGTGTCTATATAATGCCGGGCATGCTCAACAGTGGTAGTATAACCTCGTTCTGCCAGCAGATTTACTACGGTTGTTTTTCCGGTACACGGTCCACCGGTGATTACATTCCAGTTGGTTCTCAGTTGTAGGAGGTCCATAAGTCTTGCATTACGAAACCAATGGAATTTCCACCTGATGGTTCAGGGCCGGAATTTCAGCCTCCCACTTATACAATTCCTTAAGTTTTGCCTGAAGTCCCACCGCGCCTTCCTTTTCGGCATGTACAATGTAGATGTGTTCCGGCCTGTTGGTCAGTTTGCCTACCCAGTCGGTCAGTCCGTGTTGATCTGCATGTCCGGAAAGTCCTTCCAGATTTTCAATGGCTGCCCCCACGGTAAAATATTTACCATAGAGTCTGATTTCCCGGGCTCCCTCGAGCAATGCACGGCCCCTGGTGCCTTCTGCCTGAAATCCCGCCAGCATAATGGTGGCATTAGGATCTCCTAAATATTTTGTAAAATAGGTGAGAACCCGGCCACCTGCGGCCATGCCGCTTCCTGCAATGATAATTTTAGGATGTTTGTCATTTGCCAGCGCAATGGTATCGTTCATAGTGCCGACGCAGCTAATCTCACTGCACATATCATTATAATCCTGTGAGCTCAGTTTATGCCATTCGCGGTTCCGGTTGAATACTTCCAGTACGTTGCGCCCCATCGGGCTGTCCATATACACAGGCAGGCGATCCATTTTGCCTTCTTTTTTCAGTTGCCAGAAGAGATACATCAGCAATTGTGTCCGCTCCACAGAGAAACTGGGTATGATTACGGTTCCTTTTCTGGCGGTACAGCGCTCAATAAGGTGGGCCATCGCATCAAGTGGAGGATCCAAAGGATGTAGCCGGTTACCGTAGGTTGCCTCTATGAACAGGAGGTCTGCCTTTTCCGGCTTTTCCGGTGCAAAAAGTAAAGGATCACTTGCCCTGCCTATGTCTCCAGAGAAAACAAGTAATTTACCTCCTATTTCCATTTCTATGTAGGTGGCACCAATGATATGACCGTTGTACCGGAAGCGATAGCGAATATTATCAGTAATATGCTGCCACTCCTTAAGTGGGACGGGTGTGAAAAGTTTCAGTGTCTCATCTACATCATCCAGTCCGTACAGTGGCAGCGCCGGATGATGCCTGGAATACCGCATCCTGTTTGCTCTCGCGGTATCTTCCTCCTGAATCTTCGCACTGTCCTGGAGAATAATCTCTGTGATCTGCAGCGTGGGTACTGAACCCAGTATCCGGCCCTTAAATCCTTCCTTTACCAGCTTGGGCAAATATCCCGTGTGATCCAGATGTCCGTGTGTAAGAATCACCATATCAATCTGATTTGCGGGAAAGGACAATGGCTGCCAGTTCAGCTGGCGCAGCTCTTTCAGACCCTGAAACAGTCCACAGTCGATGAGGATGTTCTTTCCAAACGCAGAAATCAGGAATTTGGATCCTGTAACTGTGCCGGCAGCACCAAGGAATTTGAT
>CAYXUO010000178.1:0-3430 GCA_964468335.1 uncultured Chryseobacterium sp.
AAAGGTGAGAAAAAATTAACTTCTGTCACACTCGCCGCACTGAATTACTACCTGATCCTTTGTGTTTTTGTTACAACAAAGATATATTCTCTAATTATATTTTGTTAGTGTGTAAATGTTAAAAGAAATACGTCAGATTACGTATTTTACTATATCAGGTCAAACATTACATACTGGGCAAAACCTATTACCATCTGTAACATTGATGTAAAAGTATAGACCAATTACGCATGAAAACACAACACAACTCCTTGCAGCCAATAAACCATTCAATGAACTGGTTTCAGCATTTCCTGCTGATAAGCTCAGGCGGCAATATTCATATATTAAGAAGGACCCCCAGCGAATGGAACAAGTTTGCCGGTATTGGTGGCATCGTGCTCTTTACCGCGATTTTCGCAACCTTATCTGCCGGGTATGCCATGTTTACCGTGTTTGATGACATTTGGGTATCCGTAGGCTTCGGAATCGTATGGGGACTGATGATTTTCAATCTGGACCGGTATATTGTTTCGTCAATAAAAAAGACAGGTTCGTGGGGAAACCAAATCCTTATGGCCATTCCGCGACTAATCCTGGCGGCATTTCTTGGAATTATAATTTCCAAACCTCTGGAACTTAAGATTTTTGAGAAGGAGGTAAACAAACAGCTGAACACCATTATCCAGCGAAACAAAACCAAACTGCAGGCAGAGATGAATACCAGGATTTTGCAGCAAAGCAGTCCTTTTGAGAATGAAAAGAAACAGATTCAGGAGAAAACGGCAATATATCAGGCCTCTTATGATTCAGCAGCTGTAGAACTCGAAAAGGAGATTCTGGGGAAACAGTCCGGACTTACCAGCGGCAAGGTAGGTTTCGGCACCAATGCAAAACGAAAGGCGGAACTTAAAGAACAGCGCAGGCAGGATTTGGAGAATCACCGGGCCAGCAGCGCACAGCGACTGGAATATCTGGACCGGGAGATTTCAAAGGTATATACCAATATAGAAACAGAGCGTGAGAAAACGGAAACCATAGAAGACAGGTTCAACGGACTTGCGGCGCGGCTGCAGGCGCTGGACGAACTTGGCAAAAATTCTGCCGTGATGGCTCTGGCAGCTTCGTTTATAATGGGACTTTTCATCTGCCTCGAGATTGCGCCGGTCTTGGTTAAACTTATATCATCGGCAGGACCCTATGACTACCTTCTGGACAAAACCGAAAACGACTTCAGACTCTATGCCCACGAAAAGATACAGAAGGGCAATGCCTCAACCGATCATCGGATTAGTAGTTTTAAACGTGCGCTGGATGATGAAAAAGAACCGCTGTAACTTAAAGAGCCTTCCACTGACTGTAGAAGGCTCTGTTTTTAGTAAAAAAATATTTATTCTGCATCGGACAGAGTGAGTGTACTGCTGTCCATTAAAGTCTTGCGAACTGCGTAGTGTGTAAAGCACAGATTGGAAGTAACCGTATAATTGCCTTTTTCAAGCACAACAAAATTCCTGAAATTCTTGCGTACAGGCACATTGTAGGTACTGTCGCCTGCAAACCTCACAATAATATCGCAGTTGCTGTTATTATTAATCAGCAGCGACACATGGTTATCCATCGGACTGCCGTTCAGGAGCAAATCCAGCGATTCGGCAGCCGTATCCATTTTGTTAATGGAGTCCTGTATCATAAGCTGCCCAAATTCATATGCTTCAGCCCGTTCAGCAATAGGTGTTTTATCTTCCTGAACTGCACAGGAAGCCAATACGAGTGCCAGAGCAGCTATGAAATACAGCTTATTCATCTTACAGCGAATAGTTAGGAGCTTCCTGTGTTATGATTACATCATGCGGATGCGACTCTTTAAGTCCACTACCGGTAATCATTACCATTTTTCCGTCGCGCTGAAGGGTATCAATGTCTGGAGTTCCGCAGTAACCCATACCGGCTCTTATACCACCGGTAAGCTGGAAAACCACCTCTTCCAGTTTCCCTTTATGCGGCACACGGCCTTCAATACCTTCGGGTACGAATTTTTTGGCCTCTGTCTGGAAATACCTTTCCTTGCCGCCACGTCTCATAGCAGAGAGTGAGCCCATTCCCTGGTAAGCCTTAAACTTTCTTCCCTGGAAAATAATCTCCTCGCCGGGAGCCTCATCAGTTCCCGCCAATAACGAGCCTAACATCACTGCGTTTGCACCGGAAGCCAACGCTTTTACGATATCACCGGAAAGCTTCACACCTCCATCGGCGATTACCGCTACATTGCGGCTCTTAGCATATTCAAAAACATTATAGATCGCTGAAAGCTGTGGCACCCCTACACCTGCAACCACGCGGGTTGTACAGATAGAACCAGGACCTACACCTACTTTAAGGATGTTTGCACCAGCGTCTATCAGGTCTTTAGCACCTTCCGCAGTTACGATATTACCCCCCACGATATCCAGATCAGGAAAATTCCTGCGGATTTCGGTAATCTTATCAAGAACTCCCTTAGAATGTCCATGGGCTGAATCTACCGCAATAATATCAACACCAGCCTTCACCAAAGCGGTAACACGGTCTATGGTATCTTCGCCTACACCCACACCGGCACCAACGATCAGTCGGCCATCCGCGTCCTTATTGGCGTTTGGATATTCCATTTGGTTATCAATATCCTTGATTGTAATAAGACCTACAAGTTTAAATTTATCATCTACGATCGGTAGTTTTTCCACTCTGTTCTTCAGAAGGATCTCTTTGGCCTGCTCCAGGTTGGTTTGTTTGTCGCTGGTGATGAGTTTATCCTTAGTCATGAGCTCCTCAACCTTAACATCCAGATTTTCCTGATACTTCACATCCCGGTTGGTAATGATACCGATTAGTGTATTCTCAGCATCTACCACAGGCAGACCGGAAATTTTGAAACTGGCCATCATTTCCTTGGCTTCAGCAAGTGTATGGTCTTTAGAAAGCGTCACTGGATCGGTAATCATCCCGTTTTCAGAGCGCTTCACTCTATAAACCTGTGTTGCCTGCTCTTCTATGGGCATATTTTTGTGGATGAAACCTATGCCGCCAACCCTTGCAAGTGCAATGGCCATTTCGCCTTCGGTTACTGTATCCATTGGTGCGGACACAATAGGAACATTAAGCGTAATTTTATCGGAAAGTCGTGATTTTAGAGATACCTGATTAGGCAGTACTTCGGAGTAAGAAGGGATAAGAAGAACGTCATCGAAAGTGATGGCTGTCTCCACGATTTTGTTGTGTATAGACATCTTTACTTTCTTTGCAAAATTAATCTTTTTTTATTAAAGTTGAAAGAGGAATAGAACATTAGTACTTTCCGCGACTTACCCCAATAAAAAATCCGTTTAATATGTTGAATGCAGATAGGAAAATATGGCCTCGTCTGATGCTGTAAATTCAACCTTCCGTCTGGCCATTACTTTTCCGGCAACCT
>CAYXUO010000179.1:0-3392 GCA_964468335.1 uncultured Chryseobacterium sp.
GATAAGATGATTGAGCAGGCACGTCAGTCTATCCAGGCTGAGAAAGCTGCGGCAATGTCGGATATCAAGAACCAAATTGGTGCTCTGTCGGTAAACATTGCGGAATCTATACTTCAGGACAAACTGAGTACAGACGGTGCCCACAACGCTCTTGTTGAAAATTACCTAAACAAATCTAACCTGAACTAAGATGCTTACAAGTAAAGTAGCAAAACGTTACGCCCAGGGACTCCTTAATTTCACGCAGGAAGCCGGCACCACGGATTCTGTTTATGCGGAAATGGGCGACCTTGCTAAAACGGTTGCCGGATCTAAGGAACTGCAGAACTTTTTCGCTTCTCCGGTTATTGAAGGCAAGAAGAAAATCAGCATTGCGCTGGAAATATTTAAGGATTTCTCTCCTGTAACACAGAGCCTTCTTCAGCTTATCATCAAGCAGGGACGTGAGCAGCATATGCACAATATCGCTCAGGAATTCATTAACAAAGTTGATGAAATTAACGGTGTACAGCGTGTGACGCTTACTACAGCGGCTAAACTTTCTGAGGAGAACATCAGTAAGGTGCTTAAATCTTCATCTTTGCTTAATCACGACAATAAATTCGAGATCAGCACAGTGATCGATCCTTCTCTTTTAGGTGGATATATACTTAGAGTAGGCGATCAGCAGATTGATGCTTCAGTAAGATCCAAGCTGGGGAAACTCAGAAAAGAATTTCAATTAAATTAAGACAAAAACAACCATAAAATGGCAGAAATAAATCCGGCAGAAGTATCAGCGATACTGAAGCAGCAGTTAGCAAATTTCAACACACAGAGTAATGTGGAAGAAGTGGGTACCGTACTTCAGATTGGTGACGGTATCGCCCGTGTATACGGTTTGGAAAATGTGCAGTATGGAGAATTGGTTAAATTTTCTTCAGGTCTGGAAGGTATTGTACTGAACCTGGAAGAAGATAATGTTGGTGTTGCACTTCTTGGTGAATCGAAGATGGTTAAGGAAGGTGATACTGTAAACCGCACCAACCGTATTTCATCTATTAAAGTGGGTGAAGGAATGTTGGGACGTGTGGTAGACACTCTAGGTAACCCAATAGACGGTAAAGGACCCATTGCCGGTGACCTTTATGAAATGCCTTTGGAAAGAAAAGCACCTGGTGTAATTTTCAGACAGCCGGTAAACGAGCCTCTTCAAACAGGTATCGTGGCTATTGACTCCATGATTCCAATCGGAAGAGGTCAGCGTGAGCTTATCATTGGTGACCGTCAGACGGGTAAGACTACTGTTGCGATTGACACCATTTTGAATCAGAAAGAATTTTACGATGCGGGCGAGCCTGTTTACTGTATCTACGTTGCCGTAGGACAGAAAGGTTCTACTGTTGCTCAAATCGTAAAGACATTAGAAGATAAAGGAGCTATGGCCTATACAGTGATTGTAGCTGCCAATGCATCCGACCCAACTCCAATGCAGGTATATGCACCTATGGCTGGAGCATCTATCGGTGAGTTCTTCCGTGATACCGGAAGACCTGCACTTATCATTTATGATGATCTGTCCAAGCAGGCGGTTGCCTACCGTGAGCTTTCCCTTTTGCTTAGAAGACCACCGGGCCGTGAAGCATACCCTGGAGACGTTTTCTACCTTCACTCCAGACTTTTGGAGAGAGCGGCGAAAGTGATCAAGGATGATACGATTGCATCTCAGATGAACGACTTGCCGGATTCCCTGAAGCCAATGGTGAAAGGTGGCGGTTCTCTTACAGCACTTCCAATTATCGAAACTCAGGCAGGTGACGTATCTGCTTATATCCCGACTAACGTAATTTCTATTACAGACGGTCAGATCTTCCTTGAAACCGACCTTTTCAACTCCGGTGTACGTCCTGCAATCAACGTAGGTATTTCTGTATCCAGAGTAGGTGGTAATGCGCAGATTAAATCAATGAAGAAAGTATCCGGTACTCTTAAGCTTGACCAGGCACAGTACAAGGAATTGGAAGCATTTGCAAAGTTCGGTTCCGACCTGGATGCTGCTACAATGAGCGTCATCTCTAAGGGTGAAAGAAACGTAGAGATCCTGAAGCAGCCCGTAAATTCCCCACTCACTGTAGAAAATCAGGTAGCCATGGTGTACGCCGGTACGGAGAATCTGATGAGAAATGTTCCTGTAAATAAAGTGAAAGCTTTTATGAAGGAATACACAGACTTCCTTAAAACCAAGCACCCGGAAACTATGGCAGCTATTAAAGCTGGTAAGATTGACGGTTCGGTTACAGACGTATTGAAAAGTGCTGCTGCTGACCTTGTAGGAAAATATAATTAATATACAAAGCACCTGATTTGCGGTTGCAGAACTGCAAATCAGGATTCTTAAAATTGAGTCTATAATAGAATGGCAAACTTAAAGGAAATACGCGGCCGGATTACTTCAATCGGTTCTACGATGCAGATTACCAGCGCAATGAAGATGGTTGCTGCAGCTAAGCTTAAGAAAGCTCAGGACGCGATCGTTATGCTGAGACCTTATTCCGAAAAACTTACCGAGCTTATTGAGAATGTAAGTGCAGGTACAGAGCTAGAAGAGGTATCCACCTTTACAGCTGAGCGCGAGGTAAGAAGGGCACTTTATATTGTAGTGACTTCCAACAGAGGTCTTGCCGGAGCATTTAATTCATCAGTGACAAAGGAACTGAACGTTTTGCTTGGCAATGTAGATCATGAAGTGGAAATACTCACAGTAGGTAAGAAAGCGTTTGATGCTGTGCGCAGAAGCCGTACCGTTTACGGGAATCAAAGTTCCGTCTTTGACCAGTTGAGTTTTGATGTTGTTGCCGGCTTTACTGAGCAGGTAATGAAGGATTATTCCGAAGGCAAATTTGATAAGGTTTTTGTTATCTACAATAAATTCATCAACGCTGCTACTCAGGAGGTACGTACAGAGCAGGTTTTACCTATCGCACTACCGGAAAAGAGCTCAGATGTAAATACAGATTATATCTTCGAACCCAGTGCAAGAGAGATTCTGGAAGTTCTGATCCCAAAGTCCATTAAGACCCAGGTATATAAAGCGATCCTTGATTCTGTAGCTGCCGAGCACGGAGCCAGGATGACCGCCATGCACAAGGCTACCGATAACGCACAGGCGCTTAAGAACGATCTTGTGATTACGTATAACAAAGCCCGTCAGGCTGCGATTACCAACGAAATTCTGGAAATTGTATCAGGTGCAGAAGCGTTGAAAGCAAAATAAAAATTTAAATCAGTAATGATGAACCGCCACAGCAATGTGGTGGTTTTTTTTTCATTATGATCGGTAACCGGACCCAAGGAATTCAAACTTTATTGAACTTGTTTTGCCGGTGATGATTTACAATTTTTTGTACATTTGC
>CAYXUO010000180.1:0-3374 GCA_964468335.1 uncultured Chryseobacterium sp.
TATTTGATAAAGATTTGGCATATCCATGCTAAAATCTGCTAAAAATCAGTCGGTAATGGAAAAAACAGCCACCGCGTCCGTTTCGCCACCGGTTACACTTCCCCATGCGGTACCCATCTGATCCTCTGAAACATCAGCGGCATCATGGATCAGGGCCAGATTAAGTTTTGGAGTGCTGCCCGTTACAGTGTTGTTAACCTGCCATCTGCTCTTCACGCCAAGACGTTTGCCGTCGGTCCTCAAATCATCATCCAACCTTGTAAGTGTGATATCTGTATCGGTAAAACCAAAAATCAGAAAATGCTCATCCCTTTCGTCTATAATTTCATCAGTGATATCCTCCGCACCGTTCCGGAAGGCCACGGAAACCAGGTAGCTTCTGCCATCCTGCAGTAAGATCGCAGGCTGGAAGGCAGAGTTCGCGATATAAGTGTAAGTACTGGAAGCCCCGCTAAGCTCGTCCACCACAGTAAGTTCAATGGCCGAGATCTCCTCCTGCGTGAAGACGTCATCATTCTCATCAGCCCGGCTGCACGACTGTAAAAACAAAAGTAAAACAACAGGTAAAATATATTTGAGTAAACTTTTCATTGGTAACATTATTAAAAATTAAATTTTAGATTCAGGATGATGTTGCGGCCCATTTCCGGCGAAAAATATCGCATGCGGTTCAGGTAATCCCTGTACGTCACATCAAAAAGATTGGTAACGGTAAGACCTGCAGAAAGATTTTTGTGCAGGTTGATGCCCGCCTGCAGACCCCACAGCGAATACGCCGGCGGCGGTGTGGAAAGGTCCAGCTCGCGTGTGACTTCAATACCGTTTTCCTGAAGGGTGATTTCGGGATTGTATAAGGGAAATCTATTCTGTTCCAAAACAGTTTGATTGGATACGCTGAGGTAAAAGTTCTGCCATTCCTTTCTCCGGAATTCCAGACTGTTTGAGAAGTTGGCCGGCTGCATCAGGATCAGCGGCTGAGCGTTGCTTTTATCATCACCATACACATAGGCGAAACTTCCTTTGTACAGAAGATCTTTAGTAATTCCCAACTCCACGTCCAGGTCTAAACCATACATTACGGCTTTTATCTGTTCATAGGTCCAAACCGGGAAAATACCGCGGATCGTATTCTGCAGTCCTGTGGGAACCTGATTGATGAAGTTGTTGGAGGTGAACAAATAAGGATTGACAGAAAACTTCAGACCATTTAAAAGTTCAAGCTCTGAACTGATATTCAGATTCACCTGATGGCCGGTCTCATTTTCCAGACTCATGTCGCCAACTTCAATTACCGCGGCTGAATGGTGCAGACCGCTGGCAAAAAGTTCCGCAATGTTTGGCGTACGGGCTACTTTAGCATAATTTAGCTTAATATTCAGCATTTTGCTTTTGCCAAATTCAAGACCTGCGTTATAAGAGAAGTTTTGGAAATCCAAAACCGGTATCGTGAACACCCGTCCGCTTTCACTTTCATACTGGAAAAACTGCGGATAAAGATCTTCAAAACGGTCCTCCCACTCGTGGTGATCATACCACATCTTCACTTTGTAGCGGTTATAGTCGTAACGCAACCCGGCTTCCAGCCTCAGTGCGGGCGAGGCTTTATACTTCATTACAGAATATGCCCCTGCTGAATATCTGTGATAATTAGGCACCAGTCTTTTCGCCATGGTCTCAGCACTGGAATAATTGTACTGGTACATGATATCAATTCCGTTCTCCAGGCTCCAGTCTCCCCTTTCCAACAGCTGATTCAGGTTAAACTGATTGGTGAACAATTCCAGGTCAAGCGACGGTAAATCAGAAAAAGCTTCGCGGCGGATGTCATATTCCTTTCTTCGGTTATACTGGAAACTGTAATCTGCGGAAAGTTTACCTAAATGTTCAAACCTTCTGTACCCGGAAATTCTGGCCAAATGATGCTGGATCTCCTGTTTTGGATAATCAATGTCATAACTGAAATCACGCTGATATACAGGTGTGCCACCAGTAATGGCTCTGTAGAAATCTTCCAGTTTACCAATGTGATATCCTATGTAAATGCCTACTTCCTGATAGGTAAGAACATAGTTGAGGCTGAAACCCTTCATAAATTCTTCCTTTCCTGCACGGAAATTAAAAGAGCTCGCGACCGTTCCTGTATTCCATAACGGATAATCCGGACTTTCCAGGTCGCCCAACTTTTTACAACCGCCATTGGCCGCAGCAAACCAACCGTTTTCCCACGTCTTTACAAGCGCAGCATCAAACGCAGCGCCGCGCCCGTTTGAGATACCGGAGAGGTTCAGATGTCCGCGGAGTGTATCTGCCCGCCGGAAGATTTCAGGTTGAAGCACAATGACACCGCCAATGGCATCGCTCCCATATTTTAGTGCTGACGCTCCTTTCACCACGTCAATATGATCGAAACCGTTAATATCCACATTGGGAGCATGCTCTACTCCCCATTCCTGCTCGGCCATCTTCACGCCATTATTAAGGATGGAGATCCGGCTGCCGTAAAGTCCGTGGATGATGGGTTTACTTACGTTGTTTCCCGTCTTCAGCGCACCCACGCCGGAGATGCGGCTCAAAACATTCCCCAGGTTTTCACTGGAGTTACGGGTTATCTCTTCCCTTTCCAGCGTTCGCACCACCAAAGAACCTGTGGAACGGTGACCGCCCTGCAGAACAATCTCTTCAATGATTTCGGCGTGATGCTCCAGATTTATGGTCAGGTCCAGGTCTTTGTTTACCGTAATCTGTTCAGAAAAGGGGTTGCATTCAGGATGCGAAACATTCAGGATGTAGGAGCCTGCCGGAACCGTTTCAAAAATAAATTTGCCCTGCGCATCAGATTGAGCTGTCTGTTTGCCCAGGGTAATTTTTGCGTTTGCAAGGATTGTTTTGTCATGGAAGTCGAACACAGTTCCCTGTACACGGAAACCGGTTTGTGCGGTATAGAGTGTTAATCCAAAGAAGATTAACAACAGATTGATTGTCGTTTTCATTGTAAATTTTTAAAGTAAGTAATGGATGGAATGCATGCCCGGCTCCTGGAGGAGTCTGGGTATACGTTTACTTTTGTTAAATGAAAACAGACGGTGGACCACGCAGTGTAACTACGGCAGTCCATTGCGTTGAAATATCGGAAAAAGCCTGACAGGTCGTTTCCTGAACAGCTTTTATATTGTAGATATAGAACTGAAATTCCTGTGGAACCAGGTTGCTGCTGTCGTGCAGCAGATGGCACGCCAAACAGTCGCTGTAGTCCAGCACTGCCCCGGAATCGGTAAGCGAGTCAGCGGCTTTCTGCAACTTGAAGTCGCGTAATTCAAGAATGCTCTTATGCTGATGCAGATGTACGGCAAAAAAAGCCACGAAAACGTAAACAC
>CAYXUO010000181.1:0-3364 GCA_964468335.1 uncultured Chryseobacterium sp.
ACAGTCTGTCGCTGGAATCGGCAGTTTGCAGGTAATGAACCATTGCATCTACTTTTGCGTTGGTCTTGTTGGTGCTGTCCAGCGTATTTATAAGAAGAGCAAAATCCTTCATCAGCTTTCTTCTTTAGTAATGATTTCCTTTTCTTCCATTTCTTCATCGCCGAAAATGGTCTGCAGTTCCACCGCATCAATTCCAAGTTCACGCAGATATTTCGAGAAAACAGCGGTTTGTCCGTGAGTGACGTACACTTTTTCAGCTTCTGTGGCTTTCACAGTTGTTAGCAAGCCATTCCAGTCTGCATGGTCCGAGATGGAAAATCCGGCATCAGCAGACCGCCATCTTCTGGAACCGCGGACCTGCATCCATCCCGAGCAGATGGCGGTAGCACGGTCCGGAATTTTCCTGATGACATTGGAATCCAGCAGGGCCGGTGGCAGAATCACAATCTCGCCTTTCACAGCTTTTGCACCATCAACAAAATCAATAGTTTCATAATCAGGCAGTTCAATATCAACTGACTCCATGGCTTCATTAAGTCTGGCGATGGACTGATGAACATAGATTTTACCGCTGCCTTCCACAGATTTCATAATGCGCTGGGCTTTACCTAAGGAGTATCCTATAAAAACTGAAGTCTTCCCGTTTTGTCTGTTCTGGTCCACCCAAGTCTGCATAAGGTCTGCATAATCTGCAGGTGGCAGCCAGTTATAGATAGGTAAGCCAAAGGTACTTTCCGTAATGAATTCGTTACATCTTACCAGTTCAAAAGGTGTTGAGAGGCCGTCGTCATCGGTTTTATAATCACCGGAAAAAACAATAACATAACCTTTGTAAACCATTTTAATCTGTGCGGAACCCACAATATGTCCGGCAGGATGAAAGGAAACAGTTACACCATTGATATTTATTTCTTCGCCATAACCAAGACTCTGGATCTCAATATCAGGTCCAATCCTGTGCTTAAGAATGGGTTTGCTGAAGTGGTGGCAAAGGTATTTTTTCATTCCCCATCTTGCATGGTCGCCGTGGCCGTGGGAAATTACCGCCATATCCACAGGTTTCCAGGGATCAAGGTAGAACTTGCCCGGAACACAGTAAATTCCTTTGTCGGTAAAGCGGATGAAGGTTTTCCTGCTCATCTGAATTTAAAATAGTTTATTCTTTAAAGACTGCAGAGGCATGAGCAAAATCTGAACCTTTCACAAAATCACTTATAATTTCTGCCTAAAAATATTCGTTATATTTGGACGATTCAATCAAAGTTATATTCAAATGAAAAAAATAAGTATAGGCCTTTTGGCTCTCTCCGGTGTCGTATTTCTTAATTCGTGTACTGCCACAAAGACCGCAGAAGCACCTGCTGCAGAAACTGTTGCACCGGCGCAGCCTGTATCCATAAAAGAGGAAGGTCTCAACCTGTCGTACATGGACACTACGGTGAGACCTCAGGATGATTTCTTCAGTTATGTGAACGGAAACTGGGTGAAAACTGCTGAAATTCCGTCCGATAAAGCAAGTTGGGGAAGTTTTAATGCGCTAAGGGAAGATGTAGATGTGGCTTCACTCGGCATTTTAAATCAAATTCTGAATGACAACTTCGCTCCCGGTTCGGAAGGTCAGAAGATACAGGCGCTGTACGGAACCTTCATGGATTGGGACAAGCGCAATGCCGACGGTATTAATCCCATTAAAAGTGATCTTGCCAAAATAGATGCACTGAAATCTATTGCCGACCTTCAGAAATATCTCATTGAAGCTACCAAGACCGGTGACAATCCCTTTTATGCCTGGCGAGTAGGACCGGATTTGAAGAACTCGAACATGAACGCGGTATATTTCGGCGGACCAAGCCTTGGTCTGGGCAGGGATTATTACCAGAAAGAAAGTGAGTCCAATACAAAGACACTGGCCGAATATAAAAATTATGTTTCCCAGTTGCTTACGGAAACAGGACATAAAAATGCAGTGCAAACTGCCGGTCAGGTAGTTGATTTTGAGAAAAAACTGGCTCAAAACCTCCTTACCAATGAGCAAAACCGCGATGCCAATCTTCGCTATAATCCAAAGACGGTGGCAGAACTTCCGAAACTTGTAAAGAACATTAACCTTGCAGACTATCTGAATAAGGCAGGTGTAAAGACCGATAAGGTGATCGTTTCTGAACTGAAGTACTACCAGAACATGGATTCCTGGATGACCGCGAAAAATCTGCCGTTAATCAAAGAATATATGAAAGCCAGGATGGTGGCCGGCAATGCCGGAAACCTGAACAAAAATCTGGACGATATCAATTTTAACTTCTATTCCAAATATCTGCAGGGCCAAAAAGAGCAGCGTTCCATGGATAAGCGCGGATTGGGTGTCGTGAACGGTACCTTAGGCGAGGCGTTTGGTAAACTCTATGTGGAAAAATACTTCCCGGCAGAAGCTAAGGCGCAAATGGAAACCTATATTGATTATCTCAAAAAGGCTTTCCAGCAGCATATCAGCAATCTGGATTGGATGTCGCCGGAAACCAAAGTGAAAGCACAGGAAAAGCTGTCAAAATTCGGGGTGAAAATCGCTTATCCTGACACATGGAAGGACTATTCCAAACTGCAGCTAACGGCCAGCAACGAAGGCGGCAGCTATTATGAAAACCTTCAAAAGGTAACTGAATGGAACTATGCAAAGAATTTGGACAAAGTAGGTAAACCGGTGGATAAAACAGAATGGGGAATGGCTCCGCAGACCGTAAACGCTTATTACAGCGGGTCAAATAACGAAATCGTATTCCCGGCAGCCATCCTGCAGCCGCCTTTCTTTAATTTCAAAGCCGATCCTGCGGTCAATTTTGGTGGAATTGGTGCGGTAATCGGACACGAAATCTCTCACGGTTTTGATGATTCCGGTTCCAGATTTGACGGCGACGGTAATTTGAACAACTGGTGGACAGATGCCGACCTTAAGAATTTTGAAAATAAGGTAAATCAGCTGGCCGATCAGTACAGCAAATACGAGCCTGTGAAAGGAACTTTCATAAACGGTAAGTTTACCAGTGGCGAGAATATAGGCGACCTTGGTGGAGTAGCTGTGGCGTACACGGCACTTCAGATGTATCTTAAAGACCATGGGAATCCGGGACCGATCAGCGGTTTCACGCAGGATCAGCGTTTCTTCATGAGTTGGGCTACAGTGTGGCGTACCAAATCTACAGAGCAGTATATGGTAAACCAGGTGAAGACCGATCCGCATTCGCCGGGTTATTTCCGGGCCTTTGGTCCATTGGTAAATCAGGATTCCTTCTATAAGGCCTTTGATGTAAAGCCGGGCGACAAGCTTTACAGGGCACCGGAAGAAAGGATTAAGATTTGGTAAATAAGA
>CAYXUO010000182.1:0-3337 GCA_964468335.1 uncultured Chryseobacterium sp.
TGCTTTGCTTTCTAATATGGCTTGTTCTCTTATCGAGCATAAAAGAATCAACACGACTGTAGCTAAAGCGAAAGCTTTGAGAGTTTATGTTGAACCACTTTTAACAAAAGCAAAAGAAGATACTACACATAACAGAAGAACAGTTTTCTCCTACCTTCAAAGTAAGGAAGCTGTTGCTGAACTTTTCAGAACTGTAGCCCCAAAAATCGCCGAAAGAAACGGTGGTTATACAAGAATCATCAAAACCGGTTTCCGCCAGGGTGATGCTGCTGATATGGCTATGATCGAACTTGTAGACTTCAACGAGCTTTACAATCCTAACGAGGAAGAGAAAAAGACTACTAGAAGAAGCAGAAGAGCCGGTACAGCTAAGAAAGAAGCTGTAGCTACTGTTCCCGCTGCTGAGTCTGCTCCTGCTGAAGAAGCTAAAACCGACGGTGAATCCGAAGGTGGAGTTAAATCTGAAGACAACAAAACTGATTAATCAGTCTGTTAGATAATTTGAAAGCCGCACAGGAAACTGAGCGGCTTTTTGTTGTTATTTATACAGAACTTTTATGTTGCACATAACTGCGTTATTTACTAGTTTTGATTGCTTACTTGGTTAAGCATCTACTCATCAACGAAAACAATTCACTATGAAACCCAAAATATTTACACTCGTGTCATTGCTGTGCGCTTATTTTGCATTCGCTCAGAAGATTGATTCCCTGGGAATGCAGCAGATTCGGCCGGAAAAGCCGAACATAATTAAGACCAATGTAACGGCTTATGCTTTCCGGAATATTAATCTGTCCTATGAGAGGGTAATTACCAAAACAACATCTCTTTCTGCTTCGTATTCCGTTATTCCTTCCGGGAAGGTTCCGTATGTTAAACTGTTCCTCCAGGGTGACGATATTGGGGATGTGGAGAGCATGATAATGAATTACAACTCATTTACGGTGGAGCCTAGGTTCTATTTAGGCAAACGGGGGTTTGGGCAGGGCTTCTATCTCGCTCCTTACTACCGTTATTCTCGTGGGGAGTTTTCTGATTACAGATATGAATTCCAGACCATAGAGTCAGGCGTAACCGAAACACATTATGTAGAACTTGAAGGAAATGTAACCGGCAACAGTTTCGGTGTGCTTTTCGGAAAGCAATGGTTTCTGGGCGACAGCCGCAACTGGGTGCTTGATTTCAATATCCTGGGCGGTCACTATGGTTTTTCCAATGGGGAACTTATTGCAGTGAGCAGCCAGAGACTTAGTCCGGAAAGGCAGCGTGAACTGCAAAAGGAGCTGGACGAATTAGATGTTCCGCTTGTTACAATAGATGCAACCGCAAATGAGAACGGTGCCACAGCAAAAGTAAGTGGCCCCTGGGCCGGACTTCGGTTTGGATTGGCCCTGGGTTACCGGTTTTAGACACTTGCAGGAAGAGATGGGTGGCGGGATTATTGACCACGTGCTTTACGCAGTTCTATAATCGTACCGGCCTGGTCTATGGTAACCAGTGAATCCATAGCGGTTACCGTGATATCATGTTCGCGGTAAACATCGCCGGAGGCGGTCGTCTGTTCGTGTTTTACCCGTATGGTTTTGTTATTACTCCGGATACTGATGTATTTGCCTTCCGGTGCCTGCCCGTAGGTAATGTGAGCACTGCTGCCGTCTTCGGCAACATACCGGTAAGTAGGTTCCTGCGGCACCTTTGTATTTTCGCCCGCTACTGTCTCCTGTTTCAGTACGCCACTGTTCCCCTTTTCTTTGCTGCATGCTGTAAGCAGCACGGCTGCAAGGACAATAATTACTCTTTTCATAGCCATTTTTATTAAAATTAATAGGTTATCGCTTAATTCAAATTTAATGAAATTTTATGAATGCCTATGAAACCGCCGATTAATTACAGAAAAACCATCTGCAAACCACTCAAATTATTTAAATTTGTGCACCTTTAGCAGGTCAATACTAAAATCTATAAAACAGATAAAAATGAGTTACATTTCGTACATTGAAGCAAGACAGATTCTTGATTCCCGCGGTAATCCGACAATTGAAGTAGATGTTTTCACGGAAAGCGGTGCCATGGGCCGCGCAGCGGTGCCTTCCGGTGCCTCCACAGGGGAACATGAGGCTGTTGAACTTCGTGACGGTGGCTCAGATTATTTAGGAAAAGGTGTTTTAAAAGCTGTTGAAAACGTGCGTGAAGTTATTGCACCGGAGCTTGTAGGAATGCCTGTTTACGACCAGAACCTTATTGATCAGATTATGATTGATCTGGACGGTACCAGTAACAAAGGAAACCTGGGTGCCAACGCCATTCTTGGCGTATCCCTGGCTGCAGCAAAAGCAGCAGCAACGGAACTGCGTCTTCCGCTTTACCGTTACGTGGGTGGTGTTAATGCCAATACACTTCCGGTTCCGATGATGAACGTTATTAACGGTGGATCCCACTCCGATGCTCCAATTGCGTTCCAGGAATTTATGGTGATGCCGGTGAAGGCAGATTCATTCTCACATGCATTAAGAAAAGGAACAGAAATATTCCACAGCCTGAAATCTATCCTTCACGGCCGTGGACTTTCTACAGCTGTAGGTGATGAAGGTGGTTTTGCACCAACATTCAGCGGAACTGAAGATGCACTGGATACACTGCTTCAGGCTATTGAAAAAGCGGGCTACAAACCGGGGGATG
This sequence comes from uncultured Chryseobacterium sp., assembly GCA_964468335.1. Classification (GTDB taxonomy): domain Bacteria; phylum Bacteroidota; class Bacteroidia; order Flavobacteriales; family Weeksellaceae; genus Marnyiella. The sequence goes on from CAYXUO010000182.1 coordinate 2,680, forward strand.
ATGTGATGATCGCTCTGGACTGCGCTGCGTCCGAATTTTACAAAGACGGAACCTACGACTACAGGAAATTCCAGACCCAGGATTCTGCACAGTTCAGCAGAAGTGAGCAGGTTTCATATCTTGCGGAACTTGCTTCCAAATATCCAATTATTTCCATAGAAGACGGTATGCATGAGGATGACTGGGAAGGTTGGAAAATGCTTACTGAAAAAATCGGTGACCGCGTGCAGCTTGTAGGCGACGATCTGTTCGTAACCAATGTTGAGAGACTTTCACGCGGAATCAATGAAGGTATCGCAAACTCAATTCTTGTTAAAGTGAACCAGATCGGTTCCCTGTCCGAAACGATGGCAGCGGTACAGATGGCTCAGCATAACCGTTACACAAGTGTAATGTCCCACCGTTCCGGTGAAACAGAGGATTATACCATTGCAGACCTTGCAGTGGCTATGAACTGTGGTCAGATTAAGACCGGTTCTGCTTCGCGTTCAGACAGGATGTCCAAATACAACCAATTGCTGAGAATTGAAGAGGCTTTGGGCGAAACAGCGGTATTCCCCGGACTTGATGCTTTCAAAGTAAAAAGATAATAGACAGAATTAATTAAGAAAGGCTTAAACGATTTGCCGTTTACTTTCAATATTCATAAATTAGTAAA
>CAYXUO010000183.1:0-3227 GCA_964468335.1 uncultured Chryseobacterium sp.
GCAGGGAGCAGGTCTTTGATCTCATTCTGATGGATGTTCAGATGCCCGTGATGGATGGCATAGAAGCTACTAAGATGATCCGAATGCTTGCTGAGCAAAATCCGGTGATTATTGGAGTAACCGCCGGCAATGTGCTGGGTGAGAAGGAAAAATGCCTGGCTGCAGGCATGGATGACTTCCTTACGAAACCCTTGCGTCAGGCTGAGCTTCTGGAAGCCCTCAAGACTCACGTATATTTAAAAACCGACGGCAACGGGCACACGGATGATGCAGAGCTTCATCTGGATATGAAACTTCTGGAACAGCAAACCGGCGATGATGAACAATTCCGCAGTATGTTTCTTAATTTGGTGGTTCAGGAAACCGAAGCTTCCGGACTGGCTCTTACGAAAGCCTGTGAAAGTCAGAGTGTTGAAGAAATTAAGAAGGTGCTGCATAAACTGAAGGGAACAGCCGGTACTGCCGGACTTTTCAGTCTGGCAGAAAAATCTGCCAAATGGGAAAATATGATTGACCGTAATCCTGATTTTGCCGGTTTAGAGAACGAGATCTCTGCATCTATAAGAGCCGGATTGGTAATAATTAAAAAATTAATAAAATAAATTTACTGTATGCTTATTTTAATTGCTGAAGATGATGAACTGATATTGAAAACGATTGAACATAAACTGCAGAAGGAGGGATATGAGGTGATCCTTACCCGAAACGGAAAAGAGGCTATAGATACAATAATGAACAGCGACGTAGATCTTGTAATCACAGATATTATGATGCCTTTTGCGTCTGGTGTGGAAATTCTTTCAGCTATTAAATCTGCAGGAAAAAAGGTTCCCGTAATTATGCTTTCCAGTATGGGACAGGAAGATGTCATTTTAAACGCATTTGATTTGGGTGCGGCGGATTTTATTGTAAAACCCTTCAGCCCGAATGAACTCATGCTTCGGGTAAAAAGAATCACCGCTTCATAATTATGCTTCTAAGTGTTTCCCTTCATTTTCTCGTTATCGCCTTTGTCGTACTGCTGGGTGTGGTGTTTTTGCTTATTCTTACGGTTCTTATTTACGGTTTGTACCAATACCGGAAGCAAATCAATATGGAGACCTGGTCGGGAATTATTGACACAGAAATGGCTGAAGCCATCGTTCACAATGATGCACCTTCAACGAAGCCTGCTGTTTCTGATCTGGCCGCTAAATCTGCATTTCGCGCATTGTTTCTGGAGAAATTAGTTGCCGCTGATAGGAAATTTTCCGGTGGTGCAGGCCACGCCATCCGGTCGCTGTTCCAAAATTATGGGCTCGAGAAAGAAGGCCTTGCCAAATTAAAGCAGAAACGTACTTACCTCATTGCAGGAGGGATTCAGGAACTGACAGCTATGAAAGCAGAAAGCGCACTTCCGGTAATCTCGGGTTTTCTGAAGCATCCTTCGCCGCAGGTTTATCAGGAAGCACAGTATGCAGTGGTGAGCTTTAAAGGCTTTGAAGGTCTGGATTTTCTGGAGGGTGCTGAAGGCATACTTTCGGAATGGCAACAGTTACGCCTGCTGAATTCAATTCCGGCAGTGCCGCCGGATGCAGATAAAAAGCTGCGTTCGTGGCTGCAGAGCGAAAATTCATCTATAATTATTTTTGTTCTTCGGCTGATAAGAAAATATCAGCTGCTCAATATGTATACCGATGTCTCAGAATTATTAGACCATAAGGAGACAGTGGTTCGTTTGCAGGCCGTACCAACAATGCAGGCGCTGGAAAACGCCAACACACTGTTTGATTTTCAGTCTGCATACGGTTTACAACCTGAGGAGGTTCGAATAGAGATCCTCCGGGCGGTGCGGAAAATGGGCGACACACGTGCTGCAGATTTTTATACAGAAAAACTGCTGGGTCATGAATCTGCAGGAGTAAGAATTCAGGCCGCAAAAGGGCTCTGCGAGCTCGATATGGAAGTAGAGCTTAGGAAACTGGCTGCGAAGGAGGATACTTCAGCAGAACTCAATTTAATTATTTTACACGCATTACAGGAAAAGATATGACGGAGTTTTCCCACATTGTTTATGAAGTTGTAATCTGGTTTTTCCTCCTGTACGCCTGCGGGGTTTTGCTGGTGTACAGCTGGATGGGCATTTACGCACTGGGAGCTATCCTGCGTTATAAGCGAGAGAACACCTTTACAGACTATAATATCATAGCCTCCAACCCGAACGCACCTGTTTTCAGCCTTATTGCGCCGGCATATAATGAAGGAATGACCATTGTGGAGAATGTACGTTCTCTGCTGTCTCTCTATTACCATAATCTGGAAATTATCATCGTTAATGACGGCAGTAAAGATGATTCCATCCAAAAACTGATCGAAGCCTACGAACTGGAATCGGTGTCATTCTTTATACAGGGAAATATACCAACGGCCGAAGTCCGTGGGATCTATAAAAGTAAAAATCCCGCCTTTAGTAAGCTTATTGTTGTTGATAAAGCAAATGGCGGTAAAGCTGATGCCCTTAATGTAGGTGTAAACATTTCCAGTGGAGATTATCTGGTCTGTATAGATGTAGACTGTATTCTGGAGCAGGACGCGATACTGAAACTCGCGAAGCCTTTCCTTCAGCAAACCGAAAAGAAACTCATTGCCTGCGGAGGTGTAATCCGCCTGGCCAATAACTGCCGCATCGAAAACGGTAAGGTTGTGGAGGTTAATTTGCCACGCACCTTGCTTGGGAGGACTCAGGTCCTGGAATACATCCGTGCCTTTGTGCTTGGGCGTATGGCCTGGTCGCGTGCCTCAGGACTTATTCTGATTTCCGGCGCCTTTGGCGTCTTCGACAGGAAGATCGTGCTTGCCTGCGGAGGTTATGATAAAAATACGGTAGGCGAGGATATGGAGCTTGTGGTCCGCATGCGACAGTATATGGAAGAGCGCAATGAGCCTTACGAGGTCATTACCATTCCCGACCCGCTGTGCTGGACTGAGGCTCCGGAGTCTAAAGAAATCCTTGTAAAACAGCGTAACCGCTGGATGCGCGGCACTATGGAGACCCTCTGGAAACACCGGCGAATGATGTTTAACCCTAAGTACGGGAAACTGGGAACAGTGAGTTTACCTTACTGGTTCACTTTCGAATTCCTGGGGCCGCTCATTGAATTTGCAGGATATTTTTTCTTTTTGCTGTTTTTCATTCTGGGAATCATCAACTGGTCATTCTTCCTTATTCTTTGTGCTTTGGTCATTTC
>CAYXUO010000184.1:0-3164 GCA_964468335.1 uncultured Chryseobacterium sp.
GCTGGTCAGCGGTTATTTCGTTGATATCCACCTTACTGAAATCTGTTGCAGGCCTTGAAATCTGACCCGGAATGCCAGCTGACCCGTTCCGTTTGCCTATATTTTCTGGATTAAGGTGGATTAAAGGCTCCAGTTCTGCAAATTTCTGTTCCGAAATCACAAAGCAGTTTCGGATGTCCTCCTTGGTTTTAAAACTGCCTTTCAGTATCCGTTGACGGTAGTTCATGATTACATTGGCTTGCTTTTCCGAAAATCCCAAACCTATCCAGCCCTGCAAATCCAGAAGATTGGGATCGAACTCAGAAATTTTTTTCTGAGAACCTTTGTTTTCTGAACGTGCGAAACTGCTGCGCGGAGTGCTTGACGCTGCTGCAGCTGCTTTCTCGGGCAGAAGCAGGTAAGGTTCAAGTTTCCTGTAGTTTTCGTCGCTGATGATAAAACAATCCCTGAATTTCTCCTTGCTGATGAAACTTCCGCCCAGGTAGGAACGGTACTTCAGGATTGCGGCTGCCTGCCTTTCGCTGAATCCCAGTTTTTCCCAGTCATGCTGTTCGTACATATCCGGATTAAATTTTCCGGGAATTGAAAGTGTTTTTTTGGCAGATGAAAAGGGAGACCCGGATTTGTAAGAATAACTGGGACTTCTCGCGGTTGATTTCTCTTTTTCCGGCAGCAAAAGATAAGGTTCCAGTTCTTCGTACCTGCTATCGGAAACGGCGTAGCATTTTTTAAACTGTTCCTTTGATGTAAAGGTACCACCTACTACCTGTCTGTATTTTAAGATGGTAGCTGCCTGCTTTTCCGAAAAACCAAGCGCCATCCATTGGGCAGCATCAAGCTCGTTAGGGTCAAATTCTGAAAGAACAGGGCTTTTCGCACCTTCAACCTCTGTGAATTTAAGGCTGCTGCGATCTTCTGTTTCAGGGGGCACCATACCGCGGTAGGCGGCCAAACATGCAATAACGGCCACTACAAGAAGACAAAGAATAATAAGATGCTTCCGGGCGATTGAGAATTGTAGGGTAGAGTTCATCTGTCTAATTTTACGTAAAATTAGCAGGGCATTATATTGATTTTCAAGGGGAAATCACCTATTTCCTGACAGGAAAAACACCTTTTTAATTTTCCGGCTTATCGGTCAGTGATTCCTTAAGTTTCTGCAGTTCTGCCTTTACAAACTGCAGGCGGTCAATGAGCGAGATCGTTTCTGAAATCTTGCTGTTGGTGGCAAGTGCCACACGTGCCCCGTCCAGAGTATAGCCTTTTTCCTTAACCAGATGGTAGATGATTTTAAGATTGGTGAGATCTTCGGGCGTGAAATAACGGTTGCCTTTTTTGTTTTTCTTGGGCCTCAGGATAGGAAATTCCTGTTCCCAATACCTGATCAGGGAAGTGTTTACATCAAAAGCCCGTGCAACTTCACCAATGGAGTAATAGAGTTTGTCCGGCAGATTAATCTTCATAACAGGTCAGGGTCTAATTCAAAGATAAATAAATTCAGATAAAATCAATATGCCACTTCCATTTTGACCTTCTTACCTTTCAGCTTCTCATTCTGAAGTTTCTTCAGTACCGCGTTCACCTTTTTCCTGTCTACAGCAACGTACGAAGTGGTATCCTTTACTTCAATGATTCCTATATCCGACATTTCAAGTCCACCTTTCTTAATCAGATAGCCCACCACATCCACTTTGTTTACTTTGTCTTTCTTGCCGGCACTTATATAAATGGTTTGGTAGGGTGTAGCCGACGGCACCCTGTTACTCTCCGAAACATTTTCTTCCGGCGTATTGCTTTTAATAAATGGGAAGTTTTCGTCCTCAGTCATAATAAGATAGGAGAAACCTTTTGCGTTCATACGTGCTGTACGGCCGTTTCTGTGCACAAAAGCATCTTCCTTGGGTGGCAGCTGATAGTGGACTATCGATTCCACCTCGGGGATGTCCAGCCCGCGTGACGCCAGGTCAGTTGTGATCAGGATTCGCGCCGAGTCGTTACGGAACTTCAGAAGCGCACGTTCACGTTCGTCCTGTTCCATTCCGCCATGGAAGGTTTCGCGCGCGATTCCTTTTTCACGCAGGAGTTCCGATATCCTGTCTACAGCGTCACGGTGGTTGCAGAAAATTAAAGTCCTTTTATTTCCAATTTTGCAGATCAGCTGGAATAACGTGTCCAGTTTTTCCTCTGAGGTGGTCATCACCTTTCTGAGCTGAACATTGGGTTTGGATTCATGTACTTTCAGAAAATTTATCTGTTTTGGGTTATTTAGCCCAGTGAAAGCCGGTATCTGCTCCATCGCTGTGGCCGAAGTAAGTATCCGCTGGGACAGTTGGGACATGGATTGCACGATGTACTCCATATCTTCCTGAAAGCCGAGTTCAAGGGATTTATCAAACTCATCCAGTACAAGGGTTCTGATAGTAGAAGGATCAAAATTATTGTTTCTTATATGATAAGTTATCCTGCCTGGGGTCCCGATTAGGACAGCCGGAGCCTGGGTAAGATTGTTTACTTCGATCTTCTTGTCGTGGCCACCATAACAAACAGTGACCTTATGGTCGCTGCCGATGGATTTGAAAACCTGTTCGATTTGCAGGGCAAGTTCACGTGCCGGGACGAGTATCAATGCCTGAATACCGGATTTGGAAGAGTCCAGGTCTCTTAAAATTGGTAAAAGAAAAGCCAGGGTTTTTCCGGAACCGGTAGGGGATAGCAGTACAACATCGTTGGCGTTTTCCGTGGCGGTATAGGTTGATTTCTGCATCTGGTTCATGTCAGAAATCTGGAGTTTTGTATAAATAGGTTGTAAATCCATGCTGCAAAGATAATTTAAACTTGCCGTGATAAAAGGCCTCTTTCATTTTGTTGGAAACGGCATTAATTTTTTAGGTGATATTAATAATTATACAGTTGTAGGTCCTGGTTATTTTCGTACTTTTGCAAAACTTTTTGTGCGGACTTTTGGCAAAGTTAAAACAGTAACAACTAACATCTTCCCTATTTTTCATCATGCACATTAAGCCAATGGTTGAAAGAGAAGGAATACAAATTTTTTATTATGTCTGAAGATAAAGACGCGGTTCTTATGAACCAAAACGTAACACCTGAGCAATTTGACTGGGATTCTTTCGAATCCGGACTTGATGCAGATGCAAGAAAAGAGA
>CAYXUO010000185.1:0-3157 GCA_964468335.1 uncultured Chryseobacterium sp.
GCTGATTTCACGACCTGCGGGTGCATGGGGCAGGTATAATAAGTTCTTGTTTGTTTCTGTGCATTTCCTGACGTGGAAATGAAAAACACAAACAGGAATGAAATTAATAGTTTCATAATTCTTTAATATAAATTAGTGTTTTTACTGAATCACGGCGGTTAAAACAAATTTTATCTGCCATCTTCTAACTCCTTAATTTTCCTTTTCATAAATTCAATCTCCTTGTTCTGCGCTTTTATGATATCATCTGCCAGTTTTTTTACTTCTGGATCCTGAAGACTGCTTTCTTCCACCATCAGAATCGCACCTGCATGATGGGGGATCATCGATTTCAGAAACTGCACGTCACCTACTCCGGTTTGTTTCCGGATCCCGAACCAGAAACCAACGAGCAGCACAAGCCCAATCGCGAGAAGCATCTTATTGAGTTTTTTATCCGGATACATTTTACCCATTATCAGTATTTCAATGATAATCATGGGCGAAGACATGAGTCCCGCCATATAAAACTGATTAACGTTGGGAATTACATTTTCAAGTTGATCTACCATAGCATACATCAGAATATACATTACGACAAATGACATCAACATCATCCATCCCAGCTTTTTATAACTGTCCTTGTGATTCATTTCCGAATGTTCTTTTGTATGGTTGTGTTCTGCGTGCTCCATTTTTTGTGTGCCCGGACTGGATTGCGTTGTATTTTCCATAACAGCTGATTTATTTAATTTCTTCTTTTACGCTGCCACAGCTGAGCATTTTACTGCCGTAATAGGGGTTTTTAGTGACCGCTTCAGTGCTGATCCAGTCCGCACCTTTACCGTCATTGGCCATCGGACAGTGAAGAATATACACCGGTTGATCCAACTTTGAAGATTTCATCAGTAGGGCCATGTTTTCAGATAGTTGTAAAAAGTGCTCCCGCTGGTGCGCCAATTGGTGCATGGTGGCAATGTGCTGTGTATCGTCTTTCACTTTAGGCAGCACCTTCATCCACACCTCGTGGGACCGCTGCGACAATTTTGACATATCGACTGTATTAATGTGCTGCAGCATTTTCGTGGCATGTGCAGAAGTCAGTTTACCGTCGGACCCTACAAAAGCATCTTTCATTAGAAAATACGCACCAAATACTGGGCTGAGATCGGTTGACAGTGCGGCCTTCTCATTGGCAGTAGCATGATGATTTTGGTGGTGAGTTTCCGCTTTCACAGCGGTATTGATCGCCTTGTCGGTTTTATCCCGGTCATACTGACAACAGGAAGGCAAAGAGGCATACACGTCTTGAGGTGCAGAGAACTCCTCATTACCATACCCCGATTGTGCTATTTTTTTCAGAATTTCCGACTTAGAAATTTTTGAAGGGTCATAATGAACTGTTGCCATTTTGGTATCCTGGTTCCAGTCTACTGTAGCTGTTTTCTTATCCGGCACAGCGTCTTCAATTTTCTGTTCACACATTCCGCAGTTACCTCTCACTTTTGCGGTGAAGGTTTGCATAGAAGAACTTTGGGCAAAAATAAAACTACCCGAAAGCATCAGCGATAAAGCTGATAATTTTTTAATTATTAATTTCATTGAAGTTGATTTAAGTGTTTATAAAACAAGAGGAGGCAAACCGAAACAGTCGGTTGCCAAAAGAACGCATTTCAGGCTGCGTCACGAAAAATTATCCTATTTTTGGCGGTTGCCAGATGGAATGGAATCCTCCCGAGTACGTGGGATTCTGATAATAGAAATTTGCATTACTGCTATTGTAAACAGCAGTCGTGTTTTTAAAATCCGGTAAATAGTGACAGTCGGCTACAAGATTGTGATAGAAAGAATTGCAAAGATTTCCGCTGCAGTTTCCAGAGCATTTTTCAGTTAGACAATTGTGTGATCTGGGATGACAACATTCGTTCTTGCAATCGTTGTCGCAAGCAGGAATCGTTGCTGCAAAAGATTGCGTATTGTAAGCTGTGATATTTGCGCGGGTCTTTGCTTCCTCAGGATTTTTATTGGTGCAGGCCAATACTTTCCCTGGCATATGAAATAAAGCGAGAGTCAGAAAAAAGAACAGTATTTTTAAAATTCTGTGCATAATGGCAAAAACATAACAAAAGTAATCAATTCTTTTTTAACTTGTCCGTCCCCGATGATATATAGTACCTCGTGAATTAATCATAGCAATAATTAAAGTTTAAACATCTTTCGATAACTCAAGATTTGCGCAATCAAAATTGATACGGCACCTGCAAACTGGAAATCTATTGCAAGTTATCCTGAACTCCAGCAAATGGGTTCAGATTGGTATCAATCCAACGGAACTTTATTGTTGAAAGTTCCTTCAGTGCTCGTGCCATGGGAGAGCAATTTTCTCATCAATACCAAACATCCGGATTTTTTAAACAAAGTGTCACTAAGCTCTACAGAAGATTTTGTTTGGGACCACCGCTTGTTTTAACCTGCACTTTTTGTGGGTAATGAACTTTACAGACCGCGTAAACCGATTCTGTTAAAAAATTATAGGAGAAAGTCACATATAATTTTAACATTCAGCTGTGTAAATCACTTCTTTTCCTCCTCACTCACAAACTCCAGCAAATCCCCCGGCTGGCAGTCCAGCGCTTTGCAGATGGCTTCTAAAGTAGAAAAACGCACGGCTTTGGCCTTGCCGGTTTTCAGGATGGAAAGGTTGGAGAGGGTGAGGTCAACTTTCTCTGAAAGTTCATTCAGGGACATTTTGCGTTTGGCCATCATGACGTCCAGGTTTACAATGATCGGCATGGCTTAAACGGTTAAGTCGTGTTCGTCCTGAAGTTCAACGCCTCTTTTGAAGATAGCGGAAATGACATAAATGACCGCGGCCATCAGAACAAATGCCTGACTGTCGTTCCAAAACACGTCCAGACTTCCGGTGCTGAACCCACTGCGTTCCACCTGTTTTGCAAACTGCCGACCAATATAACTCAACAGTCCGATGGACAGGGTAAAGTAGCTGATGGTTGAAATCTGTCTGGCCACCGCCAGCGTGAAGGGGTGATCCAGTTTCAGCGTCCAGGTAAGTTTGATGACCTCATAAAAAAGTACAGCCTTCAGCAGAGAAATGATCAGGATGAAACTGTAGAGACCATAATAAGCTGCACTGCTTTGGTCGAAGATTCCGGTGAGG
>CAYXUO010000186.1:0-3144 GCA_964468335.1 uncultured Chryseobacterium sp.
CACATAAGTGATTCAGTTTATATCTTGTTAAAAAAATTGTAAAAAATAATAACTATCCAACCAATACATTGATTGTCAAACAATTAAAAGGTTAACCGCAGGCTTTACGGCGAAAACAAAAATAGATAATACTTCCCTACCATGAAAGGCATAAACCTTAATTCGCTGACCAATAAGTAGAAAAGTTTTCCACAAAAGCACAGAAGTGGCTACAGAAGCGAGTTACACGATTGTTTTGCATCCGCAATGCCTAAATCAAACATTACAAATCAAACAGAGCAGTACTTAATCAACATTATCCGTATCTCCGAATTAAACAACATCAAAAACCCCTTTAAGCAGGCGCTCTGTAACAAATAGGATCCTGCAGATACTTATAAGGGAAGCAAATTGCGATATGTTAAGCATTCAAAACCTCCATAAATCTTATGATACGGGCAAAAGCAAACTTCATGTCCTGAAAGGAATTAACCTTGAAATTGATGCCGGTGAATTCGTCTCCATTATGGGTAGCTCAGGCTCGGGGAAATCGACCCTGCTCAACATCATCGGTATTCTGGATGAAAAGGATTCAGGCACCTATACCCTGGACGGTATCCCGATTGAAGACCTGTCTGAAGTTAAAGCTGCTGAATACCGCAGCCGTTTCCTGGGTTTTGTATTTCAGTCTTTTAATCTTATCGCTTACAAAACAGCGCTGGAAAACGTGGCCCTGCCACTGTATTATCAGAATGTGGGACGAAAGGAACGTAACATTAAAGCCATGGAATACCTGGAAAAGGTAGGCTTGGCACAATGGGCAAACCATTTGCCTAATGAACTTTCAGGAGGACAGAAACAGCGTGTAGCTATAGCCCGCGCCCTGATTACTGACCCTAAAATCATCCTGGCCGATGAACCTACGGGAGCGCTGGACTCTAAGACCACTTACGATATTATGAAACTGCTGCAGGACATCAACCGGGAGGGAAAAACTATTATTGTAGTTACCCATGAACCGGACGTAGCTGCCGAAACCAAAAGAAACGTAATCCTGAAAGACGGTATCATTGAGAGCGATGAGTACATCACCCAACGCGTCCTCGCATAAATCTGACAATTTACAGTTTCCAATGTAGCAGCTTACCAATCAATTGAACGCCTAAACAACTTTAAGAATCAACAACTTACAACTCAACAACCTTACGACTCAACAACCTTACAACTTAACAACTTTACGGTTTAAAACCTTCACAACTAAACAACCTTACAACTAATCCCTCTAATAAACATGTTTGATCTGGACCGCTGGCAGGAAATATTCGCCTCCATACGAAGCAATGTACTTAGGACTGTACTCTCCGGGTTTACGGTGGCACTGGGCCTGTACATATTTATCGTACTCTTTGGAATCGGTTCGGGACTGAAAAATGCCTTTACCGAAGGATTTGCCCGCGACGCCCAAAACCTCATCGCTATATTCTCCGGAAAGACAACAGTGGCTTACGGCGGACTGCAGTCGGACCGTCAGGTGGTATTCAAAAATGAGGATTACGAAAGTGTAATCGGAATAGACCCTGAAAAAGTAGAATATTCGGCACCGAAATACAGCACAGGTATGATTGTAAAGTATGGCCGGGAAAGCGGAAATTACCAGATCAGCGGTACCACGGGCGACGAGAAATTCATTGAAAACAGGCAGCTGGTGGACGGCCGATATATAAGCCCCGGCGATTTGCAGCGCAGGCAGAATGTGGCCGTCATCGGCAGGATGGTTCAGCGTGATCTTATAAAAGACGGCAGCCCTATTGGCACGGACCTGGAAATCAACGGGACCATGTTTAAGGTAGTGGGCGTTTTCTCCGACGAAGGCGGCGGCGATTTCGAAGAAAGGATGATTACGATTCCAATCACTACGCTCCAGCAAATGAAAAAAGGATCGGATACCGTAAATTCCATTCAACTCACTTATAACCAGGACCTCACACCGGAGCAGGCCATCACCTTCGGCGAAGAAATTGAAAAGCAGGTTAAAGCCCGGCACAGGGTTTCACCCGACGATGAGAATGCCATTAGGGTACGAAACAATGCTGAAAATACCAAGAACAGTTTTCAGTTTCTGTTTATACTTACGCTGGTGGTGGGATTTATTGGCATGGGTACATTACTTGCCGGCATCATTGGCATCAGCAACATTATGGTGTATATTGTAAAGGAAAGAACTCAGGAAATTGGGGTGCGTAAGGCCATCGGTGCCAAACCCAACAGTATCATTGCCCTGATTATTCAGGAAAGTATTGTGATTACAGTAATTTCAGGTTTCATAGGTGTAGGAATGGGAGTTCTTACCCTGGAGCTAATTGGCGACGGACTGGAAGCCTATTTTATAAAAGATCCGAGCGTAGGTTGGGGCCTCATTATCGTCGCTTTCGTCTGCCTGATCCTTGCGGGATTAATTGCGGGCTTTGTACCTTCCTACCGCGCGAGTAAAATTAAACCTATTGAAGCTCTGAGAGCAGAATAACAGTACGTTGTACAATGTCATAAAGAAGTCAAAGAATGAATATTGTTTTCAAAAAAGACACCTGGCAGGAGATCTATCATTCACTTAGATCAAACAAGCTTCGGACTTTTCTCACCATGATTGGAGTGGCCTGGGGGATGTTTCTCTATGTATCACTGCTGGGTGCTGCAAAGGGTATGGAGAACGGATTCGACAAGCTGTTTTCAGGATTTGCCACCAACAGTATCTTCCTTTGGGCCCAAAATACCAATATTCCCTATGCGGGATTTGCCAAAGGCCGACAGATGGAACTGGACCGTAATGATATTGAGATGCTTACTGCCCGAATTCCGGAAATTGATTATATCTCTCCTCAAAGTTCAAAAGGCAGTTTCGGAAGTGCTGGGGAGCTTATGTCACGTATAGGCAAAAACGGCACCTACTCACTGAACGGAGACTCGCCTGTTGGAAATAAAATCTCAGAGAAGAAGCTGCTCTTTGGCAGATATCTGAATGATGCCGATCTTGCACTAAACAAGAATGTTATTGTCATCGGTGAAGAGATTTACAAAAACTTCTTCGACCATAAGAAAAATGAAAATCCGATTGGACAGACCATTAATGTGAGGGGAACCTTTTTTAATGTAATAGGAGTGTTTTCT
>CAYXUO010000187.1:0-3099 GCA_964468335.1 uncultured Chryseobacterium sp.
TAGAGGAGTTCGGAAATAAAGCGTTCAGCACCGTTGTTCGAACCATCACCACGCACTATAATGATATCCTGAATTATTTTACCAACCGCTCCACAAATGCTTCTGCCGAATCCTTCAATGCAAAAATCAAAAACTTCAGAATCCAGTTACGTGGCGTAAAAGACAGGTCCTTCTTCCTCTACAGACTTACCACTCTTTTTGCCTAATCCCCTAGGTTTTGTTCCTGATCCTCAAAAAATGGATGACTACCAATTCAAAAGTGAATATACAAAAAAACGCCCTGAAAATCAGAGCGTTATCTTAAAAATTGTAGACCCACAGGGATTCGAACCCCGACAGGCGGTACCAAAAACCGAAGTGCTACCGTTACACCATGGGTCTCAATTATTGTGGTGCAAATGTAGAATAATTTTTGTAATTTCCAAAACCTTTAAGCAAGAAAATTTAATAAAATACAGATAAATTCTCCCCTTATGATGACGGTTGATTTTAATGCGTTCACTATTAATAATTTATATCCGGACACCGATTTTGAAAAAAATGTGGTAAGCTTCATCACTGAGTGGTATTCACCTGCAGAAACTGTTAAGGTGCAGACTTCCGGGTCCACTGGTGTACCAAAAATCCTTGATGTGGAGAAAAAAAGAATGGGCCATTCCGCCATAATGACTTGCAATTTTCTGGGGCTTCAGGAAGGAGATTCTGCACTTGTCTGCCTACCCGTGGAGTATATCTCAGGAAAGATGATGATCATACGGGCGTTGGAGAGGAAACTTAGGTTACACGTTGTGAATCCATCCTCCAAACCTTTGCAGGACTGGAATCTGCCGGTAGATTTCTGCGCGATGTCACCGCTGCAGGTGGAGAATTCACTCGATAAAATTCATCTCATAAAAAATCTGATTATTGGTGGAGCGCAGGTTTCCGGGAGTTTGAAACGTAATATCAGCAAAAGTATGCCTGAGTCTTCGTCCTCACGAATTTTTGAAACCTACGGCATGTCCGAAACACTTTCCCACATTGCCTTAAAACAGATTTATCCGCAATCTGCAGAGTATTTTACTGTAATGGAAGGCGTAAATATCTCTCAGGACGCACGTGGCTGTCTGGAAATCACTGCGCCGAACCTGAGTCCAACGCCGCTCCAAACCAATGATGTAGTAGAGTTGCAAGGCGAAAGGCAATTTAGGTTTATAGGCCGGGCTGATCATATTATTAATTCCGGCGGTCTTAAAATCCAGCCTGAACAGGTGGAAGGTATCGTCAGGAGGTATTTGCGTGATGAAGCTATAGTCGTTGGTGTTGCTGACGAGTTCCTGGGACAAAAAGCTGTTCTGGTTATTGAAGGTGAGAACTTGCCGGCAGTGCGCAATAAACTTACTTTAGCCAACGATTTGATTAAAAATATGCTGACCAAGAACCATGTTCCCAAAGAAGTTCGGTTTTTAAGCAGTTTTCCGCGTCTGCCCAACGGGAAGACCGACAGACGTGCTATTATAAATGAGATCAATAATGCTGATGGAAAGAGACTTTAGAAAAGAACTGAACTACAGGACCTCCAGAAGTGGCGGCCCCGGCGGACAGAATGTAAACAAGGTGGAAACTTCGGTAACTGTAATATGGAACGTAGGCCACAGCAATTTCTTCAGCCCCGAAGAAAAGGAAATGATCGGCACCAAGCTTAGCAACAGGATTAATCTGGATGGTCTGCTGCAACTTACCGTTTCCGAAAGCCGTACGCAACTTCAGAATAAGAAAATAGCTACGGAAAGGGTCATTGAGATGGTGAATAGGTGTCTGATTAAACCTAAACCGCGTAAGGCTACCAAACCTTCAAAACGTCAGGTGGAGAAGAGGATACAAGCCAAGAAGCAGATTTCTGAGAAAAAAGAGAACCGGAGGTTCCGGCTATAGTTTCCGGGGGGCAACTGTTTGTTTTATAGTTTATTAATTGGTATCTTTGCCTTTCAATAAAGCAATTATGGTCACTTCCATCTTAAAGTTTGATAGTGTTCGCTCGCAAAGACTTCTGTCTTCATTGCTTTACCTTCACACCGATTCATTTCTGAAAAGTTCCAAAGAGTTCATCTACTAGACCCGTCGGGTCCTGGACGGGAATTCACCTGTTTTTTTATTCCATTATTGATGTGTTTAAGCAGACATGATGCCTCACGGTGTTCTGTGTCTCAGGGCCGTTTGTAACTACATCATCCACAAACAAAAGATAATTAAGATGTCCGAGAATATAATTTTAACAACAGGAGTTTACGACGTAATTAAAGATCACTTAAGAAGAAAGAAAGTAACCGTTGAAGAAGAAAACCGTTTGCTGGCCGAACTGAAAGGGGCAAAGCAGGTTCGCAGGAGAGAACTTCCGGCGGATGTAGTAACTGTAAACAGAAAAGTATCCATAAAAGACCACACGCTGGATACGGAGGAGGAACTGATTTTTGTGGGTCTTGCAGATGCGAAACCCAGGAGGAAGAAATTTTCAATTTTGCACGACATGGCTCTGGCAACTGTTGGGTATAAAGAAGGTGATATTATTGAATGGCCGTTTAGAGGTGGCGAAAGAAAGATTGAAATATTAAAGGTAGAAAACTGGCAAAACTGATTGCCACGTTTGCTTATTACAAAAAAAGTACAGCCGAAAAGCTGTACTTTTTGTTTTATATTGAATGAATTCCTAAGAGTTTTCCAGAATGTAGGAGAACATCAGAGGTGCGCAGATGGTGGCATCACTTTCAACTATAAACTTAGGCGTTGTAATATCCAGTTTACCCCAGGTGATTTTTTCGTTTGGAACTGCTCCGGAATACGATCCGTAAGAAGTAGTAGAATCTGAAATCTGACAGAAGTAAGACCAGAACGGAATGTCGGTCATTTCCATATCCTGATAAAGCATTGGCACCACGCAGATAGGGAAATCTCCTGCGATTCCACCGCCAATCTGGAAGAAACCAACTCCTTTTCCGCCGGAATTTTTTGGATACCAGTCGGCCAGGAACATCATGTATTCAATACCGGATTTCATTGTAGAAGCCTGCAGTTCACCTTTAATACAGTAACTGCTGAAAATATTTCCCATTGTTGAATCTT
>CAYXUO010000188.1:0-3073 GCA_964468335.1 uncultured Chryseobacterium sp.
GATCTCTTTAACCACAAAGGACACAAAGGCTGCGCAAAGGACACAGAGCTAATCTAAAAGCTATAATCTGACATCTGACATCTGAAATCTTGACTCCTGGTTCTTGGTTCTTGGTTCCTGACTCTATTCTAATCAACGTACAAACTTCTTCTTTCTGCGCTTTTTTTCTTTACCTAAATTTTGCCTAATTTTGGGAAAAAGATATTGGCGTTTTTACAGGTGCTGCGTGGGTGTGGAAATGATTGAATTTTCCTACTCCTTATTGTGACCTATGACCGCTGAATCTCTCTTTTTAATTATAGTTAACTAATCTCTAATCAAAATTATTATAATGCAAGACCCAATTTTTGACCTCATTGAACAGGAAAGAAAAAGACAGACCCACGGAATCGAACTTATCGCCTCGGAAAACTTTGTTTCCGATAATGTGATGAAGGCTATGGGAAGTGTGCTTACCAATAAATATGCGGAAGGTTATCCGGGTAAAAGATACTATGGAGGTTGTGAGGTCGTGGATGAAGTGGAGAACCTGGCCATTGCAAGGGCTAAGGAACTTTTTGGGGTAGATTATGTTAATGTGCAGCCGCACTCAGGTTCTCAGGCCAATGCCGCCGTGTACCTGGCCGTTCTTAAACCGGGTGATTCCATCCTGGGACTGGACCTTTCGATGGGCGGTCACCTTACCCACGGAAGTTTTGTTAACTTTTCCGGTATTCAATACAATGCCAATTTCTACGGTGTGAGCCGTGAAGACGGCCTTATAGATTACGATGCCATGCGCCAAAAAGCCCTGGAAGTAAAGCCTAAGATGATTATCGCAGGTTTTTCTGCCTATTCCCGTGACCTTGATTATAAGAGATTCCGGGAAGTTGCCGATGAGGTGGGTGCTACACTTTGGGCAGATATTGCACACCCCGCAGGCCTTATTGCCAAAGGTTTGCTGAACAGTCCGTTTGAACATTGCCATGTAGTAACTACGACTACCCATAAAACACTGCGCGGACCACGCGGCGGGCTTATCATGATGGGTAAGGATTACGAAAATACTTACGGTCATAAAACACCGAAGGGTGAAACAAAGATGATGAGTGCTGTTCTGGACAGTGCAGTGTTCCCGGGAACCCAGGGCGGTCCGCTGGAGCATGTAATCGCTGCTAAGGCTGTGGCCTTCGGTGAAGCCCTTGATCCAAAATTTGAGGTGTACACAAAACAGGTAGTTGCCAATGCTCAGGCCCTCGCAAAAGCCATGATCGCACACGGGTTTGATATTGTAAGCGGAGGTACAGACAACCATCTTATGCTTGTAGACCTTAGAAATAAGAATGTGAATGGTAAGGAAACCGAAAAAGCACTGGTGAAGGCCGATATTACCTGCAATAAGAATATGGTGCCTTTTGACGATAAATCTGCGTTTACCACTTCAGGTATTCGTTTGGGTACTGCAGCTATCACCACCCGCGGAATGAAGGAAGAGGATATGCAAACCATTGCCAAACTTATCAATGATGTAGTTATGAACCTGAAGGATGAAGAGGTAATCTCCAGAGTCCGTAAGGAAGTGAATGAGTTAATGGATTCAAGACCGTTGTTTCAATATTAGAGCCAGGAGCCAAGAATAAAGAATCAAGATTTCGGACATCGGACATCAGATGTGAGAGGCTAGAGGCGAGAAAAGAAAAAAGAGGAGTTTGTGGATGGATTGCCTAAATAGCGGTTCCATCACACCAGCTAAGCCGCGGAGATTTCTGCGGTTTTTTTATCAGGGAGAAGTTAGAAACTTAGAAAATTAGGGTAGTGCGTTAAAGGTTAAATAGTTATTAAGTGGGTAGTTAAAGCTCAGGAACAACTTGCTGTTGCACTTAAACTTAAATAATCAATATTGATAATCAAATTTTTCAAACCTTGGATCCCTGTAATTTATAAACCTTGAAACTATTTAACAAATCAAACAATTACCAATCCTCACATCAACTAATCCCCAAATCCCCAAAACATGCCCGTGGAGCATAAATCCTACACCTTTTCCGAAATCAAGCAGAAGATGGTAAACTACTGTGTTTATCAGGACCGTTGCCATCAGGAAGTGGAGCAGAAGATGCGTGATTTCCTGCTGATTCCGGAAGCAAAGGAAGAGATTCTGCTGTATCTCATGGAGGAAAATTACCTGAATGAAGAACGTTTCGCCAGGAGCTATATTCGCGGGAAGTTTTATATCAAGTCCTGGGGCCGAAACAAAATCCTGAATCATCTTAAATTTAAGGGAGTGCCTGAAAAACTGATTCGCAGCTGCTTTGACGAAATTCATCCTGAAGACTACGGGAAGACACTTCGCAAAATCTATGATTCGTATTACGAAAAACAAAGTGGCAAGGAATATCAGCGTAAATCCAAAACGATAAAATATCTCATGGGGCGCGGCTTTGAGTACGGTGAGATTTTGGAGATGGTTGGGGAGTCGTAAAAGTTGTTGGGTTGGTGAGTTGTTGAGGTGTTGAGTTGTAAAGGTGTTGCGGTGTAAATTTCCTGTAAAACTTGTATGACCAGAGAAGTCTTTTTAACCACGGAGGGCACAGAGGAGGCGCAGAGGGAACGGAGAACCCGTATTCGTATTACAACAAGAATCACTTCCAAACTTACAAGGCTGTCATTGCGAGGAGCGGACGAAGGAAGCGACGCGGCAAGCCTAAAGTAGGTTCTGTTAGAAGGTTAGGAGGTTAGAAAGTTAGGAGGTGAGAACCAAGAGCCAAGAACCAAGAATCAAGATTTAAATTTTGGATTATGAATTTAGCTCTGTGTGCCCGTTGTGAATTCTCTGTGCCTCTGTGGTTAAGAACCAAGAATCAAGAATCAAGAGCCAAGAGCCAAGGCAAAAGTAAAAATATGTTAGACATCAGATTTCAAACATCAGATATAGAACAGGGAAGCGGGATTTTGAATAATGGATCTTGGATTTGGACCTGAGGAAATGTGTTCTTTGTTAAATGAGAATCAAGAACCAAGAACCAAGAATCAAGATTTAAATTTTGGATTATGAATTATGGATTTTGAATTTAGCCCAGTGTCCATCGTGAAA
>CAYXUO010000189.1:0-3042 GCA_964468335.1 uncultured Chryseobacterium sp.
AAGGACGAAGACGACCTGACGCCGGAAAGCAGGAAAAATATTTCACTTGCCGAATGGGAAAAGACCTGGATGTCCAAGTCCAAATATCCCACAGTGTTCATATCCGCTCTTACCAGAGAAAATTTCGAGGATATGAAGAAAATGATTTATGATGAAGTGCTTAAAATCCACATATCACGTTTCCCTTACAACGATTTTCTGTTTGAATATTTTGAAGATGAAACCGAACCAACATAAGTACTCAGAGAGATCTGCCCGTGAAAATGGTTAATGAAATAAAAACCGCTTTGGCATACCTGGCCCTACCCGAAAAGGCTGCTTTCTTTCCGAGATTTTTTAAAGCCGGAAAAGGTGAGTATGCCGAAGGTGATCTCTTTATAGGAGTAACGGTGCCGGACCAGCGCAAAATTGTAAAAGAATATTGGAAGCAAGTTTCGTTGGAGGAGCTGTCGGAACTTTTAAGTTCGGAAATCCACGAACACCGACATTGCGCTCTGCTTATCCTGGTTACGAAATTTGAAAAGGCAAAAGACAGTCATGAGAAGGAGAGTATTGTAGCTTTCTATCTGGCGCATAAAGTACATATCAACAACTGGGATCTTGTTGATAATTCCTGCTATAAGATCTTAGGGCGCCACTGTTTCGATAGCAGCAATGACAGCATACTGGAAAATCTCTCAGACGAAGAAAATCTTTGGAGCAAGCGAATGGCCGTAGTTTCCACAATGTATCACGTTAAGCGTGGGGAATTTCAGGTGATGAAGAAGTTGGTCCTGAAAAACCTGAATCATCCCCATGATTTAATGCACAAAGCTAACGGCTGGCTGCTGCGCGAAATGGGCAACAGAAATGAGGAGGAGCTTCTGGATTTCCTGAAGGCACATTACAGAAAAATGCCCCGGACAACTTTACGGTATGCTATTGAAAAACTGGATGAAGCTGTAAGGCAGGACTTTTTAAAAGGTAATAAATAATGGAAGATCTCTATTGGCTTCGCAGTTCGGTTCATTACTTTTTACATTTTATATTTCCTTTTTTCCTGGCTCGTGCTTTCTTTCCGGCAGCCTGGCGAAAAGCTTATCTATTAATGATCGCTACTATGCTTGTAGATCTGGATCACCTGTTGGCAGATCCTGTGTTTGATCCGGACCGCAGCAGCGTTGGTTTCCATCTTCTGCACTCCTACCCTATGGTCGTACTCTATCTGTTAGGTGTATTTTTCCTGCGGAACAACTACCGCATAATTGCTGTCGGTTTACTCTTTCATATGTTCACGGATTTCCAGGACTATCATTTCTGGAGAATATTATCGGGAAATGATTAATAGTATCTAAAACATTTTGAATTAAAATAGATATTTTGTATAATTGTACAAATCGTGATTTTATGAAATTTAGAAATTTACTTCATTGGAGTGTCATTTTCCCAATTGTTTCAGCATTATTCTATCTGTTGGGCTTTCTTAATGATACGATATTTGCGAATATCATGGGAGCCATATTGCTGTTTGGGACCGTTATAGCAGCTGTGCATCATGCCGAAGTAGTTGCGCACCGGGTAGGCGAACCTTACGGTACCATTATTCTCGCAATATGTATAACCATTCTTGAAGTCGGGCTCATTGTTTCATTTATGCTTTCCGGTGGTGAGGGCGCCATGACCTACGCAAGGGATACGGTCTTTGCGGCTGTAATGATTATTCTGAACGGAATCTTAGGAGTTTGTATCGTAGCCGGCAGTATGAAATACAAGGAACAGTTTTTTATGCGGAGTTCTGCTACTACCTATCTCGTCAGTCTGGTGGCCATTTTGGTACTCACCCTTATACTACCTAACTACACCTCCAGCATACGCGGACCTTTTTATACAGAAACCCAGCTTGTGTTTATTTCACTGGCATGTCTCGTAATATATGGCTCATTCCTGATGTTTCAAACGGTGCGCCACCGAAACTACTTCATCGTTGCCGAGGCAGACAAAACGGTTCATGAAGCAGATCCGCCGTCTAATGCAACAACGGCTACAAGCCTGATTCTTTTGGTAATCTGTCTTGCTGTAGTCATCATCATGGCCAAAGGCCTTTCGCCGGTCATTGAGAATTTTGTAGAAACCGTAGGTGCCCCAAGAGCCTTGGTAGGGGTGATTATTGCTGCTGTGGTACTGCTGCCGGAAGGACTGGCAGCCATCCGTGCGGCCCGGAACAACCAGATCCAGACTTCTATAAATTTAGGGTTAGGTTCCGCACTTGCCAGTGTTGGACTAACAATCCCCGCGATATCGGTAGTCTGTATCATATATGACATTCCATTCGTGCTCGGACTGGACATGAAATCAATAATACTGCTGTCACTTTCAGTCTTCACTGTTATGCTGTCGCTAAGCCGGGGCAAAACCAATCACCTGTACGGCGCTGTTCTTTTAGTAAATTTTGCAGCATATATATTTACAGTAATTGTGCCGTAATAATTAGGATAATGTAGAAGTAAACGCTCAAAGGGCGAGTCGGTGACTTGTCCTTTGTGCTTTATTTCAGGGGAAAATACCTATAACTTCCTGGCCATTTCCATTTTATGCGCCATCAGGTTAGCTATATTGCTGGCTTTGTAAATGGCAAGATCAGCCATTTCACCGCTGAAGTTCTCTTCCACAGTTTCAGTCCATAATTTTATCCAGTGGGCAAAGTGTTCTTTTTCCATGGCCACTTTTTCATTTATTGGAAAGTGCATGGCCATTGGGTTTCCTTTATAGGAAATCTGTCCGAAGAGGAGGGTTTCCCAGAATGCATACATCTTGGGTAAATGATGATCCCAGTCTACCCTGGCGACATCACTGAAAAAGAACCCAATCGTTTCGTCACGGCTCACTTTATCGTAAAACTTATTGACAAGCAATTCAATATCTTCCCGGCTTTCTAACTTTTTCATACTGCAAAATTAAGGCTTTTATAACAGTTAAGGTATGACTGTAATCAGTACTGTATTTTGGGCGGACAATTCGCGCTATCCGCTATTACTCCTCGGTCGGCGGCTCCGCTTCGCTACG
>CAYXUO010000190.1:0-3014 GCA_964468335.1 uncultured Chryseobacterium sp.
CAATGCCGCACAGACACGAAACCGGAGAAAACATCATTAACCTAAGCAGCGCTACCATCGCACAGAAAAATTTTACTGTTCTCAAGATGGTAGACCTTCACATTAAAAAAGGTAAATTCTGTTACCTGATCGGTAAAACTGGTTCCGGTAAAAGTTCCCTGCTTAAAACACTTTACGGACACATCCCCTTAGCCGCCGGTGAGGGCAGTGTGGCCGGTTTCGACCTGGCCAAACTGCGTACCTCACAAATCCCGGACCTGCGCAGACGTTTGGGTATTGTATTCCAGGATTTCCAGTTGCTGCCCGACCGCACGGTGGAGAAGAACCTGAAGTTCGTTTTGCAGGCTACAGGCTGGACGGATAAAGTTAAGATGGACGAACGTATAAATGAGGTGCTCGAAAGCGTGGGCATGAAAACTAAGAAACACAAAATGCCGCACGAACTCTCCGGCGGCGAGCAGCAGCGTGTGGCAATTGCGAGAGCGCTGTTAAACCATCCTGAACTTATTTTGGCCGACGAGCCCACAGGAAACCTGGATCCTGAAACGTCTAATGAAATTATGACCCTACTTAAGAAGGTGGCTGTGGAGAATCATGCAGCAGTTGTAATGGCTACGCATGACTATCATATGATACAGAATTTTCCGGGTGAGGCTATCCGCTGTGAAGATGGAAACGTTTCAGTGCTGGACACTGCCGAACTTTTTGAATAAACCGGCCGCCAATTTCTATTTGGCTGTTTTACCGAATACATGAAAATCCCGGGTTGCATCCAGATACTGTTCTGAATAAACCCTCGGACTTTTTTCAATTACAAATTCCTGCTCCGTAGCGGGAATTTCTTTTTTGGAAAACTCCAGCACATTCCTTTTAACAGGCCCACCGGCAATTCCGAAAATATTTATTTTTCGGATCAGATGCAGTCCCCGTTGGCGGGCGGTCTGCTCCAGCCCCGAGGACTGAACGGACGGTATTATTAGTGATATCAAACCGGAGTCAGTCAGCAGCTCTCCTGCTCTGTCCAAAAGTATGGAAGCATCCAGTTCCATCGTTTGGCGCGCATAAACATCCTTGCCGGAACTATTGACTTCAAAATAAGGAGGATTGGAAATAATAAGGTCAAACCGCCTGTCACTCTGGAACGATTTGAAATCGACCTGCACAGCATTAAGCCTTTCGGCATATGGGGAACTTCCGAAATTACTGCTGGCGAGTGCTACAGCTTCAGGATTTACATCGAGGGCGGTTACCACCAGATCGGGATTTCGCTGCGCAAGCATCAAAGCGACTAAACCCGTGCCTGTGCCTACTTCCAGAACTTGCTTCGCAGTACCGGCATCAGACAGCACTCCCAGGAGAACACCATCTGTACCCACGCGGAAGACATCAGCCTGTTGGGCAATCTCAAAATTTTGGAAGCGGAAAGGTTTCATTATAGATTTGTAGGAAGCGAAACGGTAAATTTAGCTCCTTTTCCAAGTTCCGATTTAACGGTAATTACGCCACGGTAATCTTCTACCATTCTGCGAACCATGGTCAGACCAAGACCCATGCCCGACGTTTTAGAAGTAAAACTGGGTTCGAAGATGCGTTCCTGCGCGCTTTCCTCTATTCCTATCCCATTATCTTCAACACAGATTAAAACCCTTTTGTTAATCTGCTCCAAATCTACATTGATTATAGGTTCAGCAACATCTTCTACTGCCTGCTTTGCATTGGTAATTAGATTTGTTAAAATACGGTTTAGGTAAATCCTGTCCATATTTACCATAATATCGTCCCTGTTAGTGTGAACGAAGATGCGGTCGTTATTAAAGATCCGCAGTATGGATTCAACCTCTGCATTAAGATGGAAGGTTTCATTATTCTTTTCCGGCAGCTGAGCGAATTGTGAAAAAGCTGTGGCAACAGTGGCCACCATGTCGATCTGGTCGATGATGGAAGCACTCATTTTCTTAAGTTTTTCTTTGATATCCGGATCATTGGGATCAAACTTACGCTCAAAACTCTGGATTGTCAGTTTCATAGGGGTTAGCGGATTCTTCACTTCGTGTGCAACCTGCTTAGCCATTTCGCGCCAGGCCTTTTCTTTCTCGCTGAATGCAAGCCGGTCCTTGTGGTCCTGGATCTGCAGAATCATCTTATTGTAGGCTTTAACCAACGCGCCAAGCTCATCATTCTGATAATAGGATATGGGCTGCATTTCCTTATCAAAAATAGTGATACGTGTAATGACCTCCGAGAATTTCGAAATAGCATCCGTAAGATGTCTTGAAATTACCCAGCTCAGCCATATGCTGAATGCAATCACGAGCAGATTAACTAAAAGCATATACTTAAGATATTTATTTAAAATATCCATATGAGCACTTTCGTTATGGTAATAAGGGAAATAAACGATCCCGATGGGTTCCAGGGCATTATTCTGGAAAACAGTATAGGATGAGGTTTTGTTGGCTCCAATGGTTGCATCATATTCCGGCACATCCACCCTTTTATTGCCTGTCATTACAGAATGCAGGATATTCTGCGGAATTTTTTTCTGCGGCACCAGCGTA
Organism: uncultured Chryseobacterium sp.; assembly: GCA_964468335.1. Classification (GTDB taxonomy): domain Bacteria; phylum Bacteroidota; class Bacteroidia; order Flavobacteriales; family Weeksellaceae; genus Marnyiella. Next base: position 2,559 of record CAYXUO010000190.1, read on the forward strand.
CTTTCTCTGTTGGAAAGCAGGAAGTCTCCCTCCAGATTATAAATAATGATATCCTGTTTGGTGATATCCGCAATTTCGAGAATTTTATTTTCCAGAACTTCGGGCAACTGCTCTGTACTTACAGGCGCCTGGCTCACGGCATAGTCCAGTGCAGCCATAAGACTGTTGGTTTTATTCTGCATATCCGTACGGCTCTGCTCCTGGGCATTATTCCTCAGAAGAAAATATGATAGCATGGACGAACCCGCCATGCTAAGAATACAAACTACGATAAAACCCCAGAACACCCTGTTCCGAAGACTATAACCTTTATATTTACTAAGTGGCATGTCTGGCGGTAAGTTTGGCTATATATTTTCCGATGATGTCAAATTCAATATTGACTTCATCGCCTACTGTTAACTTATTCATATTGGTAAAATTCCAGGTGTAAGGGATCACAGCAACTGAAAAACG
>CAYXUO010000191.1:0-1311 GCA_964468335.1 uncultured Chryseobacterium sp.
GAGCGTCGTGACCTGACCGGTTCGCGATCGCCCTATTTCCTGAAGAGAATGGATGCGACGGCTTTGCTGTATCATCATGGAAAGGTGAAGAAGATCATCGTAAGCGGCGAAAAAAGCAAAGGCTATGATGAGCCTGCTGCCATGAAGCGGTTTCTCGTATATGAAGAAGGTGTACCGGAAAATATCATTATTGAGGATCCCAAAGGATTTAATACACACAGTAGTATCATCCGCTGCAAGGAGGTCTATAAAGTGAACGATGTAATTATTGTTTCACAGGGATTTCACAACCTGAGGGCCCTTTTCTTTGCCAGGAATAATAATCTTAACGCACTTGGTTTTGATGCTCAGGATGTCTCACGAGCTGAGAGTTATTACCGGAACCAGTCGCGCGAAGTACTTGCCAGGGTACTGGCTGTGGTGTATTATATCCTGGGAATATCTCCTGAATAATTTCTAAAAAGGATAACCGAATGCAAAGTTCAGCGTTGGTTTAAGCGGCTGTATTTTGTCAAATCTCCAGCGGTCACCTTCAGGTTTATTGGGATCATAGATTTTATAAGCAAGATCTATCCTGGCGGTAATATATGCTACATTGATCCTAAGACCCAAGCCGCTGCCAACGCCCATCTGCTTAAGGAATTTGCTGAATTTGAACTGGTCCCCAAAACCTGTGTTTTTGAGACTCCAGATGTTTCCGGCATCCGTAAAAACAGCAACTTCATACATCTCAGTAAGCGGTATACGGTACTCCACACTTGAAGTCAGTTTTACATTCCCCATAACGAAAGTACGGATGCGCTCATCAAGCTGCGAATCGGCCGGTCCTAAGCCGCCAAACGGGCGCCACGCACGTATGTCATTGGATCCACCGTTAAAATAAGACCGAACAAACGGCATCTGATTGGAGTTTCCGTACGGTACTCCGAGGCCCACAAACTGGCGCATGGCCAGGGTTTGTTTTCCGAAAGTCAGATACTTGCGGACATCTACATCAAATTTAACAAACTGGGAGAGCGGCAGTTTAAAAAGCGTTTTCTGCTGACCGGTTGTGATGCCCTTCTCCGCCTCTGTGCCTGCAATCAGACTCAAAAGGTTGCCGGCCACTTCCAGTTTACCATTGAAATAAAACGGATTTTCAAATTCTTTCTTTCCGATTTCGTTGTAAATGAAGTTATAGATAAATGATGAGATAAGGACATCCTGCGTCTGTCTGTCCTTATTAACAAGTGACTGTCTGAATGTATTGTAGGAAATAAGCTGCTCAGGAGTTAGGGAATTCGCAAACGTCTGGTCGTTAAGGATAATGGC
>CAYXUO010000191.1:1321-2997 GCA_964468335.1 uncultured Chryseobacterium sp.
ATGGCCGAAAACTGATCTGAAGAAATCTGACCCGCTATAAACTGATCATATAATGCCGGTGAGTATTTCTCAAAAATAAAATCACGCACATCGCCATCACGCGGGAAATATTCATAATAACGTTCCTTATTCCGCGTAAGACTGAGTTGTGTATTAAAGATGGTCAGTCGGTGCGATATCACGTCATTTACATTGGCAAAATAGTTGAGCCCGGTGTTAAAGTTGACGCGGTCCATACCTATATTTTTCTGGAAAGAGGCACCTAAACTAACCGATGTAGAAGGGGAGTATCTTTTTGGAATGAGTTGATAGTAGCTGAAGGGCAGGAGCAGTCGCGGGAAACTCAGATTAGCATTGGCTGAAAATTCATGTGCCCACACACGGGTATCAAGATCCTTGGAATTACGCACGCGGCCGGCGATCCAGGAAACTGATGTATTCAGGTTTTCAGCTCCTCCAAACAGGTTTCTTGTGGTAAGGTCTACGGAAGGTGACGCTGCCAAATTAAGAAGCTGAGAATAGTTAAGGTCCGCCGCGACTTTCAATTCATATTTGGGAAGTGGTTTCAGAAGATAGAGCACATCTATGATGCTGTCATTTGGAGCCGCACTGCCACCGCGGCGCAGCGAGTCCCTGGCTTTAATGAGGCTGAAATTGTTCATGGCCTGAAAGTTTCTGCGCGTAAGATCAAGATTTCTTTGGTCGTACAGATCGCCGTTTCTCAGGATTACGGCACGCCACAGCGCGCTGCTTTTAAACTGGTCATCCAGCATATGGAAACGGATACCCCGCAGTGAATCTTTTACAGTGTTCTGCGGGAAATCATTGGCATTTTCTACCACAGCCACATCTATATTACCTATTGTAGCTGTTTTATAGGGAGTGTCAACAGAATCACGGTGAATTTCCATAGTTACAGGAACGTTCTTCCGGCTGGTCAGCGTGTCGGCCATAAAGAAAATCTCCTGGCCCGAACTGTTGAACTGATAGTAACCGCGGCTCCGCATTAAATCGTTAATCCTTTTAACTTCCGCTTCAAGTTTTTCCTGATCCAGGATGGTTCTGGACCTTACCGTACTTGCCGTTAGATCTTCCTGATAGATTGACTTTATACGTGCATCGGGAATATCATAATAATAATCGCTGATCCTGGTCGCATCTTTAGGTGTAATCAGATAATTGACCTGCGCTTTTTTTGCAGCCGAATCCAAATCATGGGTATAGCGTGTTTCGGCATCCCAGTAGCCACGGTATACCAGCCTTTTGCGAATTGAGTTTGCACTGCTTTCACTCTTACTTGGGTCCAGAATCACCGGCGGCTGGCCAACATTATGGAAGAAACGGTTCCAAAACAGATTTTTCCCAACATATTCCGGGTGGTTATATTTTATGAACAGGGAATCGCGGAGCTTTTGATCCCTCATATCAGAAGGGTAGGTCATATACTCATTGAGGATGGTATCATACTTGGGATTTGCCAGGTTATACATCCAGAGACCGGCGGGAAAAAAAAGCAGCTGCTTTTTATTGGGTTTTTGGTTCACGTAGTCCGGCAGCTCATTTGCCAGGACTTCCTGACCTTCATATCTGAAGTTGTTTTTTGTTAGCAGATATTCACCGTCCGGCACTTTGCTGGTTGTGCTACCTGTGGATGCAGTAGCCGATGTAAAATTGCG
>CAYXUO010000192.1:0-2940 GCA_964468335.1 uncultured Chryseobacterium sp.
CCTGCTTTGCGGGATCCTGGCTTCGGACCAGGAGACTGTTGCCGACACTGTACAAACCAAAAGTATTGAAGAGGTAGTAGTTATTGCACGAAAACCTACCATTGAAAGCAAAGCGGACCGCACGGTATTTAATGTAGCCAACAGTTCCATCCTTACCGGGAACAGTACCTGGGATGTTTTGCGGATGACACCGCTTGTGAACATTGACAATAATGACAATGTTCAGGCTGAGGGAAATGCAGTAACCGTTTACATCAATGACAGAAAATCGGTTTTTACAGGCAAGGAACTTAAGGAATACCTGAAGACCATTGCCGCAGATAATCTGATGAAGATTGAAGTGATCACTACCCCATCTGCCAAATATGAAACCGGCGGTGCTGTAATTAATATTGTGCTGAAAAGGAACGAAAACGAAGGGATGAAGGGCAGCGTTTCGCTAGGAAATTCGCAGAGTTTTAAGAATTCGCAGTCTTCCAATGCCAATCTTAATTACCACCGGAAAGGATTTACACAGTCCCTCAGCGGAAGTTTCAATAACACCAACAGTGTAAACGAATCTTTTAACGAAAACTTTATCTATGCTGATAACTCGCTTACCAGAATCAGTGCAGAAAACAACAGCCACGGAAAATTGCCATCAGCGACCTCGACTACTGAGTTTGAACTTGACGAAAAGAACAACATTGGACTTGTGGCGCAGTATTACGGATCGAAAAACAGCTATGACGCTGTGGCTGACGGTCAGTATTTCCTGAACGATGTACTTCAGAATTCATACACCAACAACATAAATGCAAACGGCAGCAGCCTTTTTGCGGGCAGCAATCTCTTCTACAAGTACTACGATAAAGTGAAAAACAGGATTTTGGATATTAATACCGGCATCAACTATTCCGGTAATGAAAGTACCAGAATACAGAGCACGCTTTGGGATCCGGCTGATTTTGAAGGAATAAAAACAGTTTCCGAAAACCTGAACCGTGAATTTTATGTGAAACTGGACTACTCACAGCCGGTTGATAAGGATGGCAATCTGCTTGAATTTGGCGGGAAAATGAATTTTCGGAACAATGTGATGCCCTTTGACTATTTTAATCAGCAAAGCAGTGCCTGGATACCGGATAATACCAGGACGAATACCTTTCGCTACGAAGAAAACCTGAACTCGCTTTATGCCAACTTCAGCAAGACGTTCTTCAAAAAACTTGAAACCAGGATAGGATTACGCTATGAGCATATTAACTTCACTGTTAAACAGGATGTTGGCGCTGTAGAAAGGACCGATTCCTATGGCGCCCTGTTGCCGGACCTGCTCGTCAAATACTCCTTTAACGAAAACTATAATCTTACTGCTACCTACAAGCACAGTTTATGGCGTCCCTGGTTTACAGAGTTCAATCCCTTTCTGATGCCTTCAGACAACGGCATTTATCAGCGCGGAAATATGGAACTGGAGCCTAACCCCAACGACCGTTTCGGGCTGAAGCTGGGTCTTTACAAGAAATATTTCCTTTCGGCCAACTTCAATACCACCAACCAGGATTATTGGACCTCGTACACAGTGGAAGACGGAAAGACAATCATGATGCCGGCTACATTTTACGGTCGGGTGAACAACTATTCGCTGTACGCCAACACCAATCAGAACTTCCTGAAAAACAAACTGAATGTAAATTTCAACCTGGGACTTACATATGTGGACAACAGTGATTTCAGGCAGCGTAATAACTTTGTGGGTCTGCAGGATTACATTACCAATTTCAGCGGCTCAACCAATTTTTCGTATACCAATCTTTTCAGCAAAAATATCAACATCAACGGATGGATGGGTCTGCACTCCCAGAACTGGGGTAACTCCATGGGCAATAAAATGAACTTCTTCCACAGCTTTGGAGCCACCAAACTTTTCCCTGCCACTCAGATGGAAGCCGGTATCCGTTTTAACAACATCTTTCGCCGACCCGGAAATGACATCGTTACCTACTCTCCTATCGGAACTTTCCGAAGTGTAAATAAATGGGACTGGTACGGAGCGCACCTTACTTTTGTTAAAAGGTTTGGAAACCAAAAGGTTAAGGAAAGCAGCAAAACGAATGTGGAAAAGGAAAGTGGCGGAGGTAAAGGCCAGTAAGAATTTTTGCTGAGACGACTTACGACTGTTACTTTTGTAAATATAGTTATTAACTTAAAGGAACTATCCAATTCAGTCATGCGCTATGCTTTCTGTTTCCTCTAAAGTGCAGCTCTCCTGGCATCCCGCGGAAGGTTATTAAGGCTTACCTTTGCATGTTAAAATTGCTGACGTGCCGGAAACTGAAATCCTGATTTACCTTTGCCTCGCGGCCTTTGCTGCAGGCTTTATTGACGCTGTAGTTGGCGGCGGCGGACTGATACAGACGCCGCTGGCTCTGGCCTTTTTACCAAATATCCCGGTAGCAACGGTGATAGGTTCGCTGAAGGTTCCGGCCTTCAGCGGGACAGCTCTGGCAACATCGCAATACATCCGAAAAGTGAAAATAGACTGGAAACTGCTTATTTTCATGGCGCTGCTGGCTTTTATTTCAGCCTTTCTGGGATCGCAGCTTCTAACTGTAGTCAGCAATGAGTTTATGAAACCGGTATTACTCTTCGTGCTGATAGTCCTGGCCATTTACACCATCTTTAAAAAGGATTTCGGCAATGCTAAAGAGAAGAAGATGTTAACCAGGCAGTTCCGAAATACAATGCCTGGATAGAGAGCATCTTCGGACGAAATGAATCTTTGATGCTTAAAAATATCACTGAAACTGCACAAGCACAGCCTTACAGCATCCACAAGACCTTCACGCCTGTGCACGCGATCGATGCAAGCTGGAACCAGACGCCAAGGACATTTCAGGAAACGCAACCACAACCGAATGCCTATGGAATGATTTATGGGTATCCTGCTGAGACGTA
>CAYXUO010000193.1:0-2883 GCA_964468335.1 uncultured Chryseobacterium sp.
GTCATCCCGCAGGGATCTCTTCCGCCTATAGCGGAGGCCTTTTGCCTTGGCTCTTTGCTCTTGGCTCTTGGCTCTTTCGCAAACTATTTAATTATCCTGCCTGGATTTCCAACAACAGTTACTCCATCAGGAATATCCCGGATGACTACGGCACCGGCACCTACAGTTACATTCTTTCCGATCGTGATTCCCTGAATTACCACTGCACCAATACCAATATGACTGCACTCCCCCACTATCACATTGCCGGCAAGTGCGGCGTTAGGTGAAATATGCACATAATCCTTCAGCACGCAGTCGTGCTCAATCACTGCACCGGTATTTATAATGCAGTGCTTCCCAATGGAAACGTCCGGATTAACAGCTGCATTTGCCATTACCACGGTACCCTCTCCAATCTCTGCATAAGGTGAAAGAGTGCTTTTTGGATGAACGGCAGTTTTATATTGAAGTGTCCGTGTTTCCGCGATATTTTTGCGGATTCGGTTGCTGCCTACGGCGATGATGGCAGGCGTATGCTCCGGCAGCATATCGCCGGAGTCCTTCAGCACAGGGATACCGAACAGCTGCTCTACCGGAGGATTTGCATCCAGTATTTTCTCAACCGTGATTTCATTCTTAAAAAGAATATCTAAAATCACCTTTGCATGACCGCTTGCACCAATTAAAATCATAGGGCATTTCCTTTAAATCGTTCTGCAGTAGCCTGCCCGTCAGCACTGATGCCTTCAGATTTGAAAACCTTCTGTACGGTCATCATCAGAATTTTTAGATCCAGCTGTGGACTTACATTGTCCACATACCAAACATCCATTATAAATTTATCTTCCCAGCTTACCGCATTCCGCCCGTTTACCTGGGCCCAACCGGTAATTCCCGGTCTTACTTCATGACGCCGAGACTGTAATGCACTGTATAAAGGCAAATATTCCGGAAGCAAAGGTCTCGGCCCTATCAGGGACATATCGCCCTTCAGTACATTGATCAGCTGTGGTATCTCATCAAGTGAAGTTTTGCGTACAAAATTTCCGACCGGAGTCAAACGCTGCGCATCTGGCAACAGGTTTCCGGCTTCATCCCTTCCATCTGTCATGGTCTTAAATTTAACAATTTTGAAAATCCGTCCCCCTTTTCCCGGTCTCCTTTGCAGGAAAAATGGCTTGCCGCTGTTGGCAATTGTAAGACCTATGATAACCAATACCAAGAGCGGACTGAGAATAACCAAGCCAATCAGTGATAAAAAGAAGTCGATAAATCGTTTAATATAGTGTCGGTACACGTAAATTCAGATTAATTAATTATTTATGATGATTAACTCAGCGCGTCAGTTCAATTTTCATCTTTGGAGCCTTGTTCCAGTCGGTGTATTCATCCGCAGCAGCTAAATCTATAAAATTCTCCGTCTTTATAAGGTCAATTAATTTACGCAGTGCCTTCTTTTTACCAAAATTGCTTTTCAGATGACGCTTATAACGGTTCAGGAAGTTACCGTTTTCCTGAAAATAGTCTTCATATTCCCTACGGGTCATCACGCGGTTCATTTCAGGAAGCAGATCTCCAATATGAAAATAGGTCATTGAGTACGATTGCCGCCTGAGTTGACTGCGAATAAAACGCTGAGGGAAAAATCTGAAATAGCCACCTCCGGAATAGGCTGTCTCCCTGCCTAAAAGCCGAACGGTTGTCATTGGGAATTCCTTTAAATTAAATCCATCTCCCTCAATGAGAAGTGGTACTTTGTGGCTGAAAGAGGCAAAACCACCAAAATCACGTGCCGCCGGAAAAACAGATGCATCGCGCGTAATGCCACATGAGGCTAAAATCTCAAATGCCCACTGATTATCCTCACCTATTGAGAACGCCGGCGCGCGGTAACTGATTATTTTATTTCCGGTACATTGCTCAAGTGAATCTACAGCTGTGCGCGTATCTTCCAGTACTTCCTCTCTGCTCAGTTTGGTAAGCCAGATATGTTTATCAGAATGGCATCCCACTTCGTGGCCGCGTGCACTGATTCTTCTTATTACATCAGGAAATTCAGCTGCCATCTTTCCTACGCAGAAAAATGTGGCTTTTGTATCTACCTCATCCAGTAAATCAAGCAGAATGTTCAGAATATGATCAAACTCAGCATATTTTTCCGCACGTGCGCCGTGATAAGTTTTTTCCAGATACCACTCTTCAATATCGAATGACAGAATATTCATTGGTTAACAGTTAGAGGGTTAAAGATCATCCGTATCTACAAACATAAGGTGCCAGTCTTTCTCACTAAACATTTCCTGCTGTTCAATTTTTGCTGACAGATTCTTGAAAATAAAATGGAACTTAAACGGACTCTTTAAAAAACCGTGGGACAATATACGGTATTTTCCTGCAGAGAACTTACTCATCATGGTCATTATGGCTTCAATCCCATTTTCTTTAGCACTGTCTTCCATCGCGTTGTACAGATTATTCAGGCAAACTCCTTCTGTGTACATAAAATCAACGATGCCATAAGACGGAACGCCCTCCCGCACCATAGCCCGCAGTGAAACAAAACCGATAAGCCGGTCCGCTCTGTAAGCGCAAAGGAAGAGATATTCGGCGCCCGGCGCACCATAACGCCACTTGCTGAACGCAGCATCTTTCTTTAGTGTATTAGGTGTTGCCTGCTCATAACCTTTAATAAACTCAACGTACCCGCTGATCTCTTCAAACTTTTTATACGTAACAATTTTAATATCCGCATTATTCTTTTTCCTGAATGCTGTGCTGTACAGTGCAGCACCTATATTAAACACGGGAGCCAACACCCCTAATTTCTTCCGCTGCAACAGTGAGTTCAGTTTCAGGAATTTGATGTACAGAGGCATTTCAAAACCCACTTCCCAACCCATC
>CAYXUO010000194.1:0-2277 GCA_964468335.1 uncultured Chryseobacterium sp.
TTTAATGTAAAGGTACTTTCCAGTAAAAAATCTTTTTTACGGTAAAACTGCGGGAACAGGCTGAGGATAAGTAGAGACACAATCACCAGGATATCAATCACCATCAGAATAATCAGGAATTTACCTATAGTAAATTTCTTATCTGCGACTTTGCTGAATGTTCTGTACATGAATTTTTTTGTTGAAGTAGGATGATTGCTGGTGATAATATGTCTGGTAAATTGCTGCAGGGACGATGTGAAATTTACAATTATGCTGTTAAAGGCTTAGTGAAACAGATCAAGCCTTCTTAACAAATTCGGATTTCAAAGCCATCGAACCGAAACCGTCGATTTTACAGTCTATATTATGGTCTGAATCGGGACGAAGCCGTATATTTTTCACCTTTGTACCGGCTTTTACAGGTTTAGGTGCGCCTTTCACCGGAAGATCCTTAATTACTACAACGCTGTCACCATCATGAAGCTCATTACCGTTACTGTCCAGAATTTTACTTTCAGCGTCCGTCTGCAGAGGATCCCATTCGTGGAAGCATTGAGAACAAACCTGTAAATTATCCTGTTCATAAGTGAATTCGGAGTTACATTTGGGGCAATTAATTACGTCGGTCATCATATCGGTTTAACCGTCCAAAGATACGGCTTTTATTGAAAACGCTTAGCAGACCACCCAGCCAGGCTGCCAAATCATTTTAAAATGTTAAATTTGAGGCCTTTCTATTCCGAAGGATCAATTTGAAATTCACATGATGAAATATATCGTTTTATCCCTTATATCTGCACTTCTTCTCAGTATTTCCTGGCCTACCTACGGCATACCCTTCTTCATCCTGATTGCTCTTGTACCACTGCTTGTAATGGAGCACGATATATCGAAATTCTCAAAAATAAAATACAAAACTGCAACGGTCTTTGGACTGTCCTATCTGGCATTCGTAATATGGAATATCGTAACGACCGGCTGGCTATATGGAGCAAGAAATCCCGACGGATCCAACTCGGCCTTTGCGGTAGTGGTTCCAGTTTTAACCAATTCCCTTCTCTACACTATTGTTTTCACACTTTATCACCGTTACAAATCCGTACAGGGCACTTATTGGGGGTTGGTCTTCTTCGTTGCACTGTGGATGGCTTTTGAGAAGTTTCATCTGGAATGGGAGCTCACCTGGCCCTGGCTGAACCTTGGAAATGCATTTGCCGACTATCCAAAAATTATACAGTGGTATGACACGCTGGGAGCCACGGGCGGCAGTTTCTGGATTCTGGTTGTTAATGTGTATGCTTTCTATACCCTCAGAATATGGGAAGCCGGCCGCAAAAGGCAATCACTCATTAAAAATACAGCGGTGCTGGCGGCAGGAGCATTACTGCCTATGCTTATTTCATACTATCAATACTCCACTTTCAATGAAAAACCTTCAGGAGAAGTAAATGTTTTAATGCTTCAACCAGACCTGGATCCCTATACTGAGAAATACTCTAAAGACAGTGTACAGATCTTAAATGAACTGCTGGCACTGGCAGAAGACGGATCGGGCGCAAAGATAGATTACTATATCGCACCGGAAACAGCGCTGCCCGGTTACGGATCAATTTCCGAAGCGGGCATGGAACACAGCATCTTGCTGAACAGCATAAAAAGTTTCACAACTGGCAAACCGGGCTCTGTATTTGCCACGGGCATCTCCTCTCATCGCTTCTTCACCAAAGAAGAAAACGCGCCCAGCAATGCCTATCAAACTCAGCAGGGCGTCTGGGTTGAGAGCTACAACACAGCTATCCAGGTTACTCCCGCACAAAAGACACAGGTGTATCACAAAGGAAAGCTTGTTCCAGGCGTGGAAATTTTCCCTTACATCGGAGTTCTTAAGCCTATACTAGGCGACGCAATGCTTAACCTGGGCGGCACCGTGGCATCCCTTGGTGTAGATGACCAGCGCAAAGTATTCAGTAACTCATTTAATGGGGGCAAACTGGCGCCAATTATATGCTATGAAAGTATCTATGGCGAATTCACGACTGAGTATGTGAAGAAAGGCGCCAATTTCCTGGCTATTATGACCAATGACAGCTGGTGGGGTGTTAGCCAGGGACACAGGCAACTCCTTGCCTACGCACGGCTTCGCGCGATAGAAACCAGAAGAGAGATCGCGCGCGCAGCCAACAGTGGAATTTCGGCACATATAAACGCCAAAGGTGAGATAGAAAGCGATACGTTCTACGGTGACCAAACTACCCTATCTGCCAAAATAAAATTATACGAGGGACAAACATTATA
>CAYXUO010000194.1:2287-2834 GCA_964468335.1 uncultured Chryseobacterium sp.
ACGGGCGATTTTCTGTCGCGAATCTGTATCTTTGCCCTTGGATTTCTTTTGTTTTACCCGATTCTGAAGAAACTTCAGGCTATGAAAGAAACATATTGGAAGAAAAAGTGATGATTTGCAGTTATTTAATTTACAAATATTTGCCTAAGTAATATTTTCTTCATAGTTTTGCAAACTCAAATAATTAAGTCAAAAAAGAACATCGAGATATGTCAAGAATTTGCCAAATAACAGGAAAGCGTGCAATGGTTGGTAACAACGTTTCCCACGCTAACAACAAAACGAAACGTCGTTTTGAAATTAATTTGTTGGAAAAGAAATTTTACATTCCGGAAACAGAAGAGAACATTACACTGAAGGTTTCTGCTCACGGATTGAGGATCATCAATAAAGTTGGGATCGAGGAAGCAGTTCAGAGAGGAAAAAGAAACGGATTTATTAAATAATTAGTAATCATGGCAAAAAAAGGTAACAGAGTTCAGGTAATCCTGGAATGCACCGAGCATAAGGAAACGGGTGTAGCCGGAATGAGCAGATACATCACAAC
>CAYXUO010000195.1:0-2789 GCA_964468335.1 uncultured Chryseobacterium sp.
AATTCTAATTTTCTTTTCTTCAGAATTTTTTATTTTCAGCAAATCAATTTCAATGATAATACGCAGCCGGTTTATGTTCTTATTACCCCAGATGGCAAAGTGATTAACGCACCTTTCAAAGGATACAACAGCGACAAGGAAGTCTTCAAAAAATTCCTGGAATGTGGTATCGGCTATTATAAAAACTCAAAATAATTAAGTTCCGGCCTGCGGCCGGAACTTTTATTTTCTACTTAAGCGATTCCTTCATCTGGGGAACGTTAATTCCGTTGGTTACATTGTGGATTCCGTTTTCCTCCAGAATTTTAATTGCCTGGCCGCTGCGGTTTCCGGTTTTGCAGAACACCACTACCGACGGCTTTCCACGGAACTCATCAACACGGCTTTGCACCTGATCCAGCGGAATGTTTATAGCTCCATCTATACTTCCTTCTGCAAATTCTTCGGGAGTACGAACATCTACAAGCAAAGCACCCTGCCGTACCTGTTCTTTGATAGTTAGCGGCTCCGTGTTTACGTCCGCGGGTTTGGTGGTATTACATTGCAGGTTAAAGAACAGCAGACCAATAAAAAGCGATGATACTATTTTCATAAAGTAAAATTTTATACAGTTTCAGTAAAGTTATAACAGGTAAAAGTAAAGCTTTGTAACCTTTATTACATAAAGAGTGAATCTCTTTAAATAACTTTGCGGAGATCAGTGATAAAATATGGGTAATAACAGGAATTTAGGGATAGCAGTATTTTTTCTTCTTGCAGTCATTTCTCTGCTTCCTATTATTTCAGCTCCTGTTGCTTTGCTGCTCGGCGTCTTCTTCATCAACATTTTTCAGACCAAAATAGCGCGACTGCCACTGTATACAAAAAGCGTTCTGCAGTACAGCATTGTGGGCCTGGGCTTCAGCATTAACCTGGGCATGGCCATCGAAGCCGGAAGTAAAGGTTTTCTATTTTCTGTTTTTACTATTGTACTGGTATTTGCTGCAGGCCTGCTCTTGGGAAAAATGCTGAATATTGACCGTAAAATTACCCAGCTCATTTCCGCGGGTACCGCCATATGTGGGGGCAGCGCGATTGCGGCTGTATCGCCGACAATTAATTCCACTAACAGCCAAAATTCAGTGGCGCTCGGGATTGTATTCCTGCTGAACGCTTTGGCATTAATCATCTTTCCCTATTTAGGGATGTATTTCGGACTCAGCCAGCACCAGTTTGGTATATGGGCCGCTATAGCCATACATGATACGAGTTCTGTTGTAGGTGCAGCCAGTAAATTTGGAGATGAGGCCCTGCATATCGCGACCACGGTTAAATTAGCCCGGGCACTTTTTATCATTCCCGTGGTTATACTGTTTTCACTGGTTTACAAAAAGGAAACCAAGGTAAAATTCCCACTGTTCATTGCGTTCTTTATTTTGGCGATTCTCCTCAACACCTATTTACCTTTCCTGAAGAATATCTCACCCTACATTGCTGAAGTTTCAAAGGCAGGACTGAAACTGGCACTTTTCTTAATAGGCACCGGCCTTTCAATCAGCAATTTGAAGTCAATTGGTCCGCGGCCTTTCCTGCTGGGGATCCTGCTTTGGGTACTGATCAGCAGTGTTTCGCTTTACGCAGTGCTGGAATTTTTATAAAGTTAAGAAGCACTGTCTTACAGCAGGACCAATTGATTAACTTTGGTGAAACTACAAGCCTATGAAAAGAATGGTCCTGCTCCTTTCTGTCACTCTTTTATCCTGCAATGAGAATATTGAGAAGTACGAACAGAAAAAACTGGCTGATACCCTTAGGGTAATCGATTCAATAAATGCTGCCCGCACGGTCTACAATGACAGCATACGAACCTTAAACAGTAAGAACAGATACCGCGACCTAAGCGGATACCACAGATTTACACACAGCAATATCCCTGCGTCTGGCAAGATAATATTCACCAAAAACGGACGTGATGAATATAATGTTTCGGGGAAAATTTCATCCGGGAATGATTTTGTGGAAATAAACGGTGATGTGAAAGTTGTTACTCTTCAATATCTAAATTTCAATGGCGTTATAGACCAAAAAGTAAACGGTAAAAAATTCAGGCGAACCGCCAAGACCTCATTTAAAGATGAAAAGAAAGGCCCTTTTTGGCGGCTGCAGGACAAAGTGGACGGCCAAGGTTTTCTGGAATATGTAGATATCCACTTTTAGAAAGGTCACTGCTTATTTTATGTTGAATTAATTTTAATACATTTGATTATGCTTCACTACGAAATATCCGGTTCCGGCACAGAAGACCTTGTATTACTGCACGGCTTCATGGAAAATCTAATGATTTGGGAGGAAATGGAAACCTATCTGTCCGAAAAATTCCGACTGATCAAAATAGACCTGGCCGGTCACGGACTCTCCAAAATTCTGGATGAGGTACACACGATGGAACTTATGGCTGAGGAAGTGAAGAAAGTAGCCCACAAGCTCAAAATTGACCGGTTTCATTTGCTCGGTCACTCCATGGGAGGGTACACTTCGCTGGCATTCGCAGAAAAGTTTCCCCAAAGCTTAAAGTCACTGACATTATTCTTCTCATCTTACTTTGCGGATGATGCTGAAAAGAAGGAACAGAGACGAAAATGTTACAGGATCATCCAAGAATCATTTCCATCGTAGGTAAGAGCCGGAATCCCAAATCTCTTCAGCGAAAATGAAAAAGATATCCTGGAAGGCAAGATAGAACTGGCGAAGGAGATAGCACTTTCCACCAAAAGCGAAGGAGCCCTGGCAGCCGTGAAAGGAATGGTGGA
>CAYXUO010000196.1:0-2775 GCA_964468335.1 uncultured Chryseobacterium sp.
AAGGGTGGCGTACTCATCAGCGCGCATATCGGTAATTTTGAGATTGCAGAGCGCTTCTTTGGTGAAATCGATTTCAATTATCAGATCAATATGGTAACCACAGATCTGGAACACAGCGTCATAAAAGAGTATCTCGAAAGTGTTTCCGACAGGAAAAGCAGTGTTAAATTCATCTTCATAAAGGAGGACATGTCGCACATCTTCGCCATTAATGAAGCGCTTTCAAACAACGAACTCATCTGTTTTACCGGCGACCGCTATTTCGAAGGTTCCAAATTCCTGGAGGCTGATCTGTTGGGCAGGAAAGCTAAATTTCCCGCAGGGCCCTTTCTGATTGCTTCACGCCTTAATGTCCCTGTAGCTTATGTTTATGTGATGAAGGAGCCAAATCTGCACTATCACCTGTACACCCGCATAGCACAGGTAAAACACCGCGACGCTCAGGGATTGCTCAATTCGTATGTTCAGAATCTCGAAAGCATGCTGAAACAGTATCCATTGCAGTGGTTCAATTACTTTGACTTCTGGGAGGACATAGACTGAAAATTCAGTAAGTTTGATGCACAGCATAATTCGTCTTGTCTAAAATATTCGACATAGTAGTAATTGGCAGCGGGCTTGGAGGGCTTGTTTCTGCTTTAGTTTTGGCCAAAGAAGGCTTAAGTGTCTGTGTGCTCGAAAAGAATAACCAGTTCGGTGGGAACCTTCAGACTTTTTCCCGCCGCAAACTTATCTTTGATACCGGAGTTCATTACCTTGGAGGGCTTTCGGAAGGTCAGAACCTTCACCGATACTTCAGCTATCTGGGTATAATGCAGGGTTTGAAGTTACAGAAACTTGACGAAAAAGGTTTCGACTGGATCACTTTTGATGATGATGAAACAGCATATCCACACGCACAGGGTTATGATAATTTTGTTGAACAGCTCGGTAGGTATTTCCCCGGTGAGCGTGAAAACCTGAGACGGTATGTGAATGGAATTAAGGAAGTTTGTGCGCAGTTTCCGCGTTATAATTTGGCTGGAGGTCAAAGGTATTCAGACGACATGCTTTATCTTAATGCTGCCGAATTTCTGAGGTCAATTACTGAAAATAAAAAACTGCAGGCGGTCCTGGCCGGTTCGGGTTTCCTATATGCCGGCCTGGACGAAAAAACTCCACTTTATGTACACGCGCTAACTGTGAATTCCTATATCCAGAGTTCTTACAAATGTACGGACGGTGGCAGTCAGATCACAAAACTGCTTATCCGTGAACTCAGGAAGTATGGAGCTGAGGTTCATAAGCGTACTGAAGTGAATGGTTTTTCTTACGATGACGCAGGCAATTTGATTGGAGTGCGAACAAATAAAGACAGAGAGTTTCCTGGCCGACGGTTTATTTCCAATATTGAAATACGCCGGACCATCGAACTGGCGGGTAAAGACAGATTCCGCAAATCATTTACGAACCGGATTGAAGACCTACAACCCACTTCATCCTGCTTCAGCGTCTATTTGGCCTTAAAACCTTCCACTGTTCATTATTTTAACTGTAATTATTACCATTACTGCACTGCTGATCATGTTTTGAATAATGCTTATTCCGGAAGCAAAGCATGGCCGGCATCCTATATGCTTTCCTGCACACCGGAGCGTAATAATGCTGATTTCGCCGAAAGTATGACCGCCATTACTTATATGGACTTTGATGAGGTGAAGCAATGGCAGGGAACAGAGAACACAGTGGCAGATCCACAGGAACGGGGAAAGGAATATGAAAGGTTTAAGGCGATGAAAGCAGATGAATTCATAAAAAAGCTGGAAGAAAAATTTCCCGGGCTCAGAAATCATATTGCTGCAGTTTATACGTCGTCACCACTGTCTTACCGCGATTATATAGGGAATTACAGGGGGAATATGTACGGTTATGCAAAAGATTCCGGTAATCCGCTTAAAACAATGGTTTCGCCCAGGACAAAGATTTCCAACCTTTATTTAACCGGACAAACGGTGAATATGCACGGTATCCTGGGCGTAACGATTGGCGCTTTTGCTACCTGCGCAGAAATTTTAGGTTCGGAACTCATTGATGAACGTTTGTCCACTGTATGATCAGGCCTGAAAAAATATTCTGCAATTCGCTTAGAGCTGTTTTACTTTTGGTGGTTTTTACATCTGCCATTTCCTGTGGAGTACAAAAGTCGGCGCAGCATATCCCCGACCTCGGCTCCTTTCCGGTTACAAAACCTGGGACCACGAAACTTAACGACAGCACAATCGTTTCCGGGCATAACTTCCTCACCAAAAACCCACAAAATCTCTGGGAGCTTTATATTTCCGGCAATGCTTTACAGTTAGGCTATAATAATGGAGCCCTTACTCAGGGACTTATGCAGAGGCAGGAACAGATATTTTTTTCGAAAGTGGAAGATATGGTGCCTTCCAAGAGGAAGCAGCGCCTGCTGAGCAAGGTCCTGAAATTCTACAACCGGAATCTGTACCGGCATGTACGAAATGATTTTCAGGCAGAGATTTATGGACTTTCTCAGTATTCTGGAGACCGGTATGATTTTATCGCACCGAAGTTTCAACGGAATCTTTACCTGCACGGTGCGCACGACATCGGGCACGCTCTTCAGGATCTTATGCTGGTGGGATGTTCTTCTCTGGCGGTCTGGGATGAAAAATCTGAAAACGGTAAGCTGCTCATCGGGCGGAATTTCGACTTTTATGCCGGTGATGATTTTGCCAAAGAAAAAATAGTCGCATTTGTCCGCCCGGAAACAGGTATCCC
>CAYXUO010000197.1:0-2743 GCA_964468335.1 uncultured Chryseobacterium sp.
CCTTCCTCCACAAAAAAAGTTGACCTGCACACTTCACCGGCACTCAAAAGCAATTCACCTTTCTGGAAATTTTTAACGGTATAATGCGATCCGCACATGGAAACATCAGCTACCGGAATCTCCAGCACTTCCGAAAGATAATGTTCAATATTTTCCATGATGTAATTTTAACCAAATATAAGAAATTATCGCCATCCGCCACCCAGCGCCTGATACAGTTCTACTGCTGACCTCAGCTTTGTGTATTGGGCATTGGCGATGTTCAGTTCGGCATTGAGCGCGTTTACACTTGAGTTCAGCACTTCCAGATAATTGGCCATTCCGTAATTTACAAGTTCCTGAGAGTAGTCAACCGAATTTCGGTAAGCGGCAACTTCTTTTTGCTTCAGGGCGATAAACCGGTCCTGGGTTTCGTATACCTTTAGTGCGTCTGAAACTTCCTTGCCGGCGTTAAGCAGCGATTTCCTGAAATTCAGATAGGCGATCTGCCTGTTATAGAGACTCACTTCATAATTGGTACGGATCTGTCTCTGATTAAGAATTGGCTGAACCAAACTTCCCACCACCGTTGCAAACAGGGAGTTCACGCTGAAGAATTTATCAAGTTCGATACTCTGCAATCCGGTACTGCCATTTATTCTAAAACTCGGATAAAACTGTGCACGGGCAGCATCGGTAAGGTCATAAGCCTGAATGAGGCGTGCTTCAGCCTCCATCACATCTCCCCTGTTTCCCAGAAGACTGGCTGAATATCCCAGAGGAAAGCTGCCGGGCATTTGCTGTTGTCTGATTGAGGAGCGCGCGATACTCTGAGCCGGCTCACCCCTCAGGAGGCTTATGGTGTTCTCGAGGATTGAAATCTGGACATCAATATCCAGCAGAAGTGCCTGCGCGTTATAAACCAGAGCCTCACTTTGCTGTACCGCAACTTCGGTAAGGATGCCGGACTCCTTGAGTGCACGGGTCGTTTCCAGATTTTTACTTCGCAGGGCAATGGTTTCGTTAATGATACGCTTTTGCTCATCAAAAGTCAGCAGTTGGTAATACGCCGATGCAATGGCTGCCACCAGGTCTGTCTTCACCTCACGGTGTGCCGCCACGGTTCCAAGGTATGCGGCAAGCTGTGCCTTTTGCTCAGCTTTCAGCTTTCCCCATAGATCCGCCTCCCACGAAAAATTGCCTTCCAATCCCAGTACATTAATATAACGCCGGGTACCGCCCACAATCCGCCCAAATTGGGTATTCAGCGATTGGGTTTGAAAAGTGTAGTTAGGTCCAACTGCCAAAGTGGGCTGATAAGCCGCCTTGCGCTGTTTCAGATAAGATTCGGCAATGGATATGTTTTGCAGGGCAATCCTGATGTCCAGGTTATTATCCAAACCTTTCTGGATATGGTTCTGCAGCAAAGGATCAGTAAAGATTTCACGCCAGGATACTGTGGCAATACTGGAACTGTCGGAAGCAATCCGGTCTGTACGGAAAACATTCTCATTTATGCCCAGCACCTCCCTGTCATACGGCTGCTTTGCCACGCATGATGTTAGAACCAACGCAACAGAAAAGGTGAGTACTGTATATTTAATTTTAAAAACATTTGTCATTTCAGCTTATATTTAACTCTGTTAAGACGGATAACGTTCTGGCTATTCGCCCAGATTAACTTTCTTCACTTTCAAAGGGACTATCCTTTCGTGCAGTGCCTGAAAAATTACGAACAGTACTGGGATCGTCAGCAGACCGAATATGGTCCCGATCAGCAGACCCATGGCCGCACCTGTACCGATGGACCTGTTGCCTACCGAACCGATTCCGCTGGCAAACACAAGTGGTAACATACCGAATATAAAGGCAAAGGAAGTCATCAAAATCGGTCTTAGCCTGGCCTTCGCTGCATTAATCGCGGACATGGCGAGGGTTTCACCGTGATGGCGGCGCTGCAGGGCAAATTCAACAATAAGAATTGCATTTTTGGCCAGAAGCCCGATAAGCATGATAATGGCAATCTGGAAATAGATATTGTTTTCCAGGCCAAAAACCCGCTGACCAAAATACGCACCGATTACACCCAGCGGAAGCGAGATAATCACTGCAAACGGCAGGATATAACTTTCGTACTGCGCTGCCAGGATGAAGTAGACAAAGATGAAGCTGAGCAGGAAGATGATATAGGTTTGAGACCCGGCACTCATCTCTTCTTTGGTAAGACCGGTAAATTCCACATCATAATCACCGGGAAGGTTGGCAGCTGTTTCCTGTACAGCCTTAATCGCATCACCTGTAGAAAAGCCGGGATTCGTGGACCCGCTTATACTTACAGACGTAAATAGATTATAACGCTCAATAGACTGCGGGCCGAATGAACGTTCCAGCGTCAGGAACTGGGAAATAGGCGCCATAGCACCCGAATTGGTCTTCACATAGAGTCCGTTCAGGTTGTCCGGAGATTTACGGTTGTCCGGAAGCGCCTGTATCATTACCCTAAACTGTTTTCCATACTTGGTAAAGTCGGATGAATAGATTCCGCCAATATAACCCTGCATCGTACTTAGGATATTGTTTACCGAAACCCCACTTTCCTTGGCACGCGGCACGTTGATGACCATTTCGTACTGTGGATAATTCGTATTGAAACTTGTAGAAGCAAACTGAATTTCCGGTCTCTGCATCAGCGAACCTATGAATTCCTGGGTCACACCGTTGAGCTCTGTAAGTTCACCGCCTGATTTATCCAGCAGCACTGCCG
>CAYXUO010000198.1:0-2714 GCA_964468335.1 uncultured Chryseobacterium sp.
AGCACTGGACTCCCCACTGCTGAATGATAACAAGATCACCGGTGCGAAAGATGTTCTGCTGTTAATCCAAAGTGGTGTGGAAGAGGCCAACGAGGCTACAATGGACGAAATCGGTCTTATTAATGATTATATCCAGAGCGAAGCCGGCAACACCGCTAACATCATTTTTGGTGTAGGAACAGACGAGGAACTGGGCGCAGCCATCAAAGTACTTGTAATCGCGACCGGTTTTGCCAATGACAACAAGAAAAATACAGGACCGGCCGAGAAAATCAGCATCAAGTTGGAAGATGTAAGCGAAGTTTCAGTTCCAAAGCAGTCTCCGTTCCGTATGAGAAACGAAAGACAGGACAGCGAAGCACCCGCGGCTTTCTCTTCACAGGGTTTTTTCAGACTGGATCAGGAAGATGAAGACCAAAATTCCGGCATAAATATGCAGGCGGCACCACAGACTCTGGCTACTCCCCGTAACGAATTCAGAATTATTGAGAAGGATGAACTGCCGGCTAATGACTACCGCTCAGATGCTCAGGTGGAGGAAGATTTTGACCTTTTTTCCATTGATGACAATGCTGCCGACCAAGCCGACCTTCAGGCACAGTCTTTCAGGTTTGAAACTGAAGACAGACCGAATCCGGCTCAGTCCGATTCTTCTTACGAAACTCCGGAGATCAAATCCTTCAGTGAGGAAAAGCCAATGGAGTTCAGTTTTTTCGTAAACGAACCGATTAATGAAACCTTAGCAGATTTCAGCACGCCAAAGGAAGAAATTAAGCCGGAACCGGTTCAGCCTAAGGAAGAAATTAAAGCTGAAGAAACAGCGGAAGTTCCAGCCGCCAAAGCACCTGAAATCCCCGCGGTTGAGGTGGAAGAAGAGTTTACATTCATCAATAAGACCGTTAATCAAGATAAGGTATTCGAAAGAAGGAATAAACTGAAGGAATTTAATTCCCGTTATCAGGTTTCCGAAAGTGAAAATGATTTCGAAACAGTGCCTGCCTTCAAAAGAAAGAATATCTCAATTGAAACTACAGATGCGTCGCAGCACAGGATCAATACCTATCTTTCCGAAAACAGCAGCGGGCAGATGCAGGTTCGCGAGAACAGGTTCCTGAACAAGGACGTAGATTAAGCCCTTCTGTTTAACTTATATATCAATTACGATGAGTTTAGAACACAACATTACAGAAGCCATAAAGACCGCGATGCGCGAAAAGGACAAAGTTGCCCTGGACTCCCTGCGCGCCGTAAAAGCGCAGATCTTACTGCTGAAAACCGAGGCAAAAGGTGCTGAGGTTTCAGAAGAGCAGGAAATTGCCATCCTCCAGCGTATGATTAAGCAGCGGAAAGACTCTTTCGAACAGTTCTCAGCGCAGGGCCGTACGGACCTTGCTGACGTTGAAACTGCGCAGATGAAGGTTATTGAACAGTTTCTGCCAAAACAACTTTCGGCTGAAGAACTGGAGACGGAGATCCGCAGTATCATTGCCGAAACCGGAGCTGAATCCATGAAGGATTTGGGAAAAGTGATGGGAATGGCCTCTAAATCCATTGCCGGCAAATCTGACGGTAAGAGTATTTCAGAAATGGTGAAGCAACTGCTTTCCTAACCGCCCACGGATTTCGTTATCCGTATATTATAGGATATCCAACCTTTGCATATCGATTTGATTTGAACCCGGAGCATTGCCGCTTCGGGTTTTTTATTATCTTCAACAGATTAATTTTCCTGCGATGGATTTATAGTGCAGATTTGGTAAGTGGGTGACCAAGAGCTTTTATTTATATACCTAATTATTATAATTTTCTAGAAGAGAAGAGACTGTGCGAAGTGGAATCATAAATTTTATATATTATGAATGAACTAAATGAAGTAGGTATAGGTTTTCTTTTGCTTGGAGTAATAATGATGCACTTCAGTTATAAAAAAATTAAAAAATTTAGAAAGGAAAAATATGACCCCTTTAAGGATAAATCAAATGGAATATTCCGCTTAATGAATACTGAAGTGTACTATAAAACATATGGTGCGTTTATTTTAGGGATTTTATGTGTATTGCTTTCAATAATTTTCATATTCTTTTCATAATAAAAAATATATTCTCCGCCGCTCAACGTCTCCAGACTTTGAGCCTGCAATAAAACCATGGCGATTATCAGTTTTATAAGAATTATTATCTCTGGTTAAATGTGCCCCAAAAAGTTAGCTTTTAAATACAACAACTATGATGAATGATTCTCGCTATGCAAAACTCACTTAAGAAAATAAGTATATATCATGGACTTTCAATCAAATAGTAATTTAGAAGTGATGTGCTGTTTTTGTGGAAACTATCTCCCAATAAGTAAAGCATTGGTCTTAAGTATTGTTCCAAGCATTAGCAGTGAAGAAAGTCAACAACTTTTTTCGCATAAAAATCACTTTGTAGAAAAGGTTGTAAAGTCTATTCCTTTACATCCTGATTTTTTTGAAGCGGATGAAAGTGAATGATGTTACGAATTGACTACAGGAGACCCGCTGCGCAAAGTCTCCTGACTTTGAGCAAATTTCATTTCTTAACATTCCATAAATCATTATCTTTGATCAAAGCCGGCTCTTACAAAACCTGTTTGAAATAGTTGGTGGTTCCCTTAAATACAGAGCAATTTTTTAATTTTTTATTAAAAGGATTAAATCATTCATGTTCTTTCGAGCAAGAAGATATTTGGAACGG
>CAYXUO010000199.1:0-2689 GCA_964468335.1 uncultured Chryseobacterium sp.
TTTTTTGCAAAATTTAACGCCGGCGGCAACCTGATATGGAGTTCTTATTATGGAGGCAGCTTACTTGCTACCAGTACACAGAAACCACTCAACATTGTTTATAATGGTGGTAAGCTTTTCCTTTATGGAAGCACCAACTCTAATGTGGGATTTACCACTGAGGGCGCCTGGATGCCGGAACGAAATCCTAATAATACCAACGAGACGACCGCTTTTATCGCCCGTTTCGATCTGAAAAATGCAATGTCGACTGCCGAAGCGGATGCTGCAAAAGATCTGGTGCTGTACAATAATCCTAACAGCGGTAACTTCAGCCTTTCCGGTAGTATTTTGGCAAAAGAAAAATGCGGCATTAAGATTTACGATATGTCCGGCAGGATGGTTTATCAGCAGGCGCTTTCAAAAAACAAAACCCAGCAATTCAATCTTGAAGGAAAACTTTCAAAAGGAAACTATCTGATTGAAGTTACAGGCGGGGCAGACCAAAAACTGAAGGTGTTTAAAATGACGGTAAGATAACCCGTTGAAGGGAACGTTGTCCTACATATGGCAGTGGTTATTGAACTATGGGATTTCTTCGCTCCGCGCAATGACGGCGTTGCGAGTGGGGTGGGAGGTGGATGTTCATTTATACCACGTTCTTTCGAAACCCAGTCCATAGGCACCTTAAAAACAAAAGACCGCAGCAATTGCTGCGGTCTCTATTTTAAGCTGATTGGTTACTTTACAGAGCTGCCTGTCTTGCTGCTTCTGCCGCAATAAGGTTAAGTGCAGATCCTGCTTTAAACCACTCAATCTGCTGTGCGTTATACGTATGGTTTGCCATGATGGTCTCCTTTGTGCCGTCTGCATGAACGATTTCCAAAGTAAGTGGCTTGCCCGGTGTAAACTGATCCAAATCCAGGAAGTTTACGGTATCATCTTCTTCAAACTTCTCGTAATCTCCTTCGTTCTGGAAGGTAAGACCCAACATACCCTGCTTTTTAAGGTTTGTCTCGTGAATCCTTGCAAATGATTTTACCAGTACTGCCATTACACCAAGATGTCTTGGCTCCATAGCCGCGTGCTCTCTGGAAGAACCTTCTCCATAGTTCTGGTCGCCCACAACAATTGAAGATATTCCTGCTGCCTTGTAAGCTCTCGCTACATTTGGTACCTCATCATATTCTCCTGTAAGCTGGTTTTTCACCTTATTGGTTTCCATGTTATAAGCGTTTATGGCGCCGATAAGCATGTTGTTTGAAATATTATCCAGGTGACCTCTGTATTTTAACCATGGGCCCGCCATAGAAATGTGGTCGGTGGTACATTTTCCGAAGGCTTTTATCAGAACTTTAGCACCCGTAATGTTCTGCCCGTCCCAAGGTTTGAACGGTTCCAGCAACTGAAGTCTGTCTGAAGCCGGGTCTACCGCAACCTGTACGTGGGATCCATCCTCAGACGGAGCCTGATATCCATTGTCTTCAACAGCGAAACCTCTTGGAGGAAGTTCAAAACCGTTTGGTTCATTCAGTTTAATCTGCTCACCGTTTTGGTTAGTCAGGGTATCAGTGATTGGGTTAAAGTCCAGTCTTCCTGAAATTGCAACTGCGGCAACCATTTCCGGAGAAGCTACAAATGCGTGAGTATTTGGGTTACCATCGGCTCTCTTCGCAAAGTTTCTGTTGAAAGAGTGTATGATTGAGTTTTTCTCACCTTTTTCAGCACCTTCTCTGTCCCACTGACCGATACATGGTCCGCAGGCATTTGTAAAGATTCTGGCCGATTCAAACTTTCTGAAGGAATCCAGGAAGCCGTCTCTTTCTGCGGTGAATTTCACCTGCTCGGAACCTGGGTTGATACCTAAGATCGCTTTTGGCTTCACGCCTTTCGCCACAGCATCTTCTACGATGGAAGCTGCTCTTGACAAATCTTCATAGGAAGAGTTGGTACAGGATCCGATCAGGGCCCATTCTACATCCAGCGGCCATCCGTTAGCTTCGGCTTTTGCTCTGAATTCAGATACCGGAGTCGCCAAATCGGGAGTAAACGGTCCGTTCAGGTGTGGTGCAAGCTCAACCAGATTAATCTCAATTACCTGATCGAAATACATTTCCGGGTTAGCGTATACTTCAGCATCACCTGTAAGGTGTTCTGCGATCTGGTCTGCGGCATCTACAACATCCTGTCTGCCCGTTGCAGCAAGATATCTTCTCATTGAATCATCGTAACCGAAGGTAGAGGTTGTTGCTCCGATTTCAGCACCCATGTTAGAAATAGTTCCTTTTCCTGTTGCTGAAAGGTTTAGTGCTCCTTCGCCAAAATATTCAACGATGCAGCCTGTTCCGCCTTTCACGGTAAGGATTCCGGCTACTTTCAGGATAACGTCTTTTGCGGAGGTCCAGCCGTTCAGTTTTCCGGTTAATTTAACACCGATAAGTTTCGGCATTTTAAGTTCCCAGGCCATTCCGGCCATTACGTCTACCGCATCAGCACCACCAACACCGATGGCAACCATACCCAGACCACCTGCGTTTACAGTGTGTGAGTCGGTACCAATCATCATTCCTCCGGGGAATGCATAATTTTCCAGTACAACCTGATGAATGATCCCTGCGCCCGGTTTCCAGAATCCGATGCCGTATTTGTCGCAAACAGAACTAAGGAAGTTAAATACTTCAGAGTTTTTGTTGATGCCTTCCTGCAAATC
>CAYXUO010000200.1:0-2674 GCA_964468335.1 uncultured Chryseobacterium sp.
CGTAGCAAATAAGCAGAATTTTTTTTTATAAAAGCAAAGAAGCAATGTTGTAGAGCACGCGCGACGTTTTCTAAACCTTACTGAACCTTGTCAAGGTTGATTCATGGTATCATGATGGAACCGCACTTTTCTAAAATCTTATGAAAGCAGTCGTATCAGGTCATCAGAACCTTGACAAGGTGTAAGTTGAAAGCATAGCCTAACTTCAGCATATTTCATTTGTAAAAATAATGTCTGCGAAAAAAAAACTGACCTTTTATATTTAAAACTCGTAATCAATTTGTTTCTGGTGGCAAAGTATAAAGTTCTCTCTATCTTCGAACAAGCTAATCACGGCATCTCTGTTCAGCATGGTCTTAGATTCGCTTAAATGTGATTTATATGATGAAAAGGAATAATTCCTAAAATCCTCAGAATTTGGATTTTGATGAATGTAGATAATGCACTTTATTAAATAATCTTCAGTGCTTATTTTCTTCCTTTTGAATGGTGATTCTATTAGGGCTCCATGCCGGTTATTCTCTTTATTAAATGCCTGTGAGTAGGAGTTGAATATTTTTGAAAATTGTTTTGAAAATATATGTTGTGGAGCATGTAAGCCTTTTTCATCTGCGGTCTTTTGCGGTTGTATCTGTATAAGCTTTTCCAGTTCAGTTTCAGATTTGATTCGTACAAGCAAATGAAAGTGGTTCGGCATCAGACAGTAGGCATAGATATCACAAACATCTGGTAGAAGGTTTTTGATTTTGTTTAGGAAAAACAGATAATTTCTATCAGATTTAAAAATAACTTCGCCGTTTATTCCACGGTGACAGGGTTAGCTGTTACTCTACAACCCTCAGATGGGTGCCGCGGTTGCGGATGAGCCATAGCCCGATGAATGTGAGCAAGCCGTTAATCATAATCAGTTCCACGCCAATCCTGTAATCTGTATTTTGCGTTACAAGAAAATTGATGAGGTAAGTAAGCACAGGTGCCAGCAATGTAACGGCGATTATGCTGTACTTTTTTGTAATGTGGAACCTGGTCAGGATACCGAAGGCAAACAGACCCAGCAGCGGACCGTAGGTATAACCTGCCACTTCCATAATCAGGTAGACAATCGACTTGTCATTGATGGCTTTAAAAATCATGATGAGCGCAAAGAAAACTACCGTGAAAATAAGATGGATTTTCATCCGTAGTCTTTTTTTCTGCTTTTCAGTTTTCGTCTGGTCCTCGTTGATGTTCAGTAAATCTACGCAGTAAGAACTGGTAACGGCCGTAAGCGCACCGTCAGCCGATGGAAACAAAGCTGAAATTAACCCGATGATAAATATAACCGCGATAAACAGCGGGAAATATCCCTGTAAAGAAAGTGCCGGGAAGAGGTCATCGCCCATAATATTGGTGATGTTTCCGGTAGCTGCATCCGGAAATCCGAAAACATTGGTAATGTTCTGCTTGCCATTTACGACATCAACTACCTGACTGTACACTGCGCCGTTTTCCATGGCGAACAGGTAAAGCAACCCGCCCAGAAACAGGAAAGCCAGATTTACGATCAGCAGCGTACCGGCGAAGGTGAGCATGTTTTTTTTGGAATTCTTAAGGTTGTCCACAGAGATGTTTTTCTGCATCATTTCCTGGTCCAGACCCGTCATCGCAATAGTGATGAACATCCCGCCCAGAACCGTTTTCAGGAAAAAAGTCTTGGAGTTGATATCTGTATTGATGAGATGCGTATAATCTTTGTCGGCAAGTATAGTGTAAGCCTCGCCATAGGACAGGTTCAGGTTGGACAGGATAAAGATGATACACGCCACAAGACTCAGGATCATAAAGGAGGTCTGCAGCGTATCGGTGATCACGATGGTCTTCACACCGCCTTCAAAAGTGTAAAGCAAAACCATGAGCAGTATGACACCGGCCGTAACCCAAAAAGGTACGCCAAGCGCCTGAAGCAGGAAAATTTGGAGCACGTTTACCACCAGGTACAGCCGGGCCGTGGCGCCAATGGAACGCGAAATAATAAAGAATAGGGACCCGATCTTATGCGCCTCCACGTTGAACCGTCGGCCCAGGTAGGTGTAAATGGAGGTCAGGTTCATTCTGTAATACAGCGGTAGCAGCACAAAAGCCACAATAAAATAGCCCAGGAAAAATCCGAGGACCATCATATAGTACTCGAAACCGCCAAAAGGATATTCACCGGCGGTCATTTTCCCCACCGTTCCGGGTACCGAAATAAAGGTAACGCCACTGAGGCTGGTTCCGATCATCCCGAAGGCCACAAGCCACCATTTACTTTTCTTGTTCCCGATAAAAAACGACTGGTTATCGGCGTTACGGCTGGTCAGGTAAGCAATGACAAGCAGACCGATAAAATAGGCAAATACAAACAGAATCAGTATTGTGGCGGAATTCATTAATTACATTTTAGTGTCGCAAATATAGTTTTTTGTGGGTATTCGGAGCACCTTCGGAGTGAGAAAGAGTGGTAGTGTATATTTTGGCGCCTCCCGATCGTTATCGGGACCGGCTTTCACTACTCGCTTTGCGCGGCAAAAAAAGATTTTTTTGCCACGCAAGAGCTCAAACAGGCCGTTCAATCGGGGGCGCGGGGTGGTGACGCCATAATATTTAGCGTCTATCCTTAATCCGGCAGTAAAATTTTACCTTTGTTAAAATGCAA
>CAYXUO010000201.1:0-2630 GCA_964468335.1 uncultured Chryseobacterium sp.
ATACCTTTAAATCTTATGAAGAATCTGAAACTGTTGTTCCTACTAATTGTACTATCAATGTGCAAAAAAAATACTTTTGCCGATAATATTGTTTTAGTCGACGGTTCTAAAATCGAAATGAAGTTTCAGAATTTTAATGAAGGTTTGGCAGAATATGGTTCTTCGTTAATATATGTAGGTGAAATAAAAGATTCAATACCTGTAAAATATTACGAATCCATGTTTCCACCACCGCCACCGCCGCCAAATTTTTATCTTAAAACAGAACGAGAAAAAAAAGATTCAGCTGTTTTTAATCAAATGCGTAGAAAGTACTTTCATGATGATTTTGACAGGATTCAATTTTCCGATAAGGTTGTAAATTTTGATTCTCTTACAAACAATAATCTAGAAGTTATCGTAAAACCAAAGGATACAATTCGCCATTTTGCACTTGATTCCGTAGGGAAAATTAAAGCCTACAAATCCTTTCCCGTTTTTGTGAGGAATATATCCGGTAAGAAACTTATTATGCCCGAGATGAAGTCATTAGCTACTTTTATACTCAATAAAAATAACAAATGGCAATTGATATGGAATGACAATGCTTTTGTTTGTGGTGACAGCATGTATAATAGAAGATACTGGATTTTAAATCCTGGCGAAATCGTTGTTTTTTCTATGAATTATTTTCACGGTACGGAAAAAACAAAGTTTAAAGTAGGTTTGTCTCACAATTTCCTCTCCGAAGAATTTGAAGGATTTATAAATCCCGCAGTTTTTAAAAAGCAACGAATAATATATGAAGTAAAATAAAAAAATTCCTGAAAGGATCAGGAATTTCGTTTCTTACCACTCCGCTTTTTTACGAAGCTGACCCCGCGCTCCGACTGGAACGGAGCTCTTTTTTCTTATTAAAGAAAAAAAGCGGGAGTGGAAGGCGGAAAAAGCGCCCAAATAATTTTAATCGTTGAGTTTCAGCACCGCCATAAATGCGGACTGAGGAACCTCTACCCTTCCGATCTGCTTCATCTTTTTCTTACCTTCTTTCTGTTTTTCAAGAAGTTTACGCTTACGGGAGATATCGCCACCATAACATTTCGCGGTAACGTCTTTTCTTAATGCCTTGATCGTCTCTCTGGCAATAACTTTTGCCCCCAGAGCGGCCTGTACGGCAATATCGAACTGCTGTCTCGGAATAAGTTCGCGCAGTTTCTCGCACATTCGTTTACCGATATAATAAGCATTACTGTCATGGATAAGTGAAGAAAGGGCATCTACCATATCCCCGTTGATCAGGATATCCATTTTCACCAATTTGGAAGCACGGAACCCGATTGGGTGATAGTCAAATGAGGCATAGCCTTTTGAGATGGATTTCAATCTGTCGTAGAAATCGAAAACCACCTCTGCCAGCGGCATGTTGAAAATAAGTTCCACACGGTCAGCCGTAAGATAGCTTTGGTTTACGATTTCGCCACGTTTTTCTATACACAGCGTCATAACGGCACCTACAAAATCGGATTTGGTAATGATTGAAGCCTTGATAAATGGCTCCTCTACCCTGTCCATGGTCATTGGATCCGTCATTTCGGAAGGGTTGTTAATCAGGATCATCTTGTCCGGATCCTTTTTGGTATATCCATGGTAAGAAACGTTGGGAACCGTGGTAATAACGTCCATATTGAACTCACGGTCCAGCCTTTCCTGTACGATTTCCATGTGCAGCATACCCAGGAATCCACAGCGGAATCCAAAGCCAAGTGCCGCGGAGCTTTCCGGTTCGAAAACCAGCGAGGCATCGTTAAGTCTGAGTTTTTCAAGCGAGAATCTGAGCTCCTCAAAATCTTCTGCTTCAATAGGATAAATTCCGGCAAATACCATTGGTTTTACTTCTTCAAAACCTTCGATGGCTGCATCCGCACCATTTTCGAAGGAGGTGATGGTATCTCCCACTTTTACTTCGCGCGCATCCTTGATTCCGGAAATGATATAACCAACATCACCGGTCTTGATTTCTGATTTTGGAGCCTGTTTCAGTTTCAGCGTGCCCACCTCATCGGCCTCGTACATTTTTCCGGTAGCCATGAATTTGATTCGCTGGCCTTTCCTGATGCTACCGTTCACCACTTTGAAGTAGGCTTCAATACCGCGGAAAGGATTATACACAGAATCGAAAACAAGAGCCTGCAATGGTGCATTCTCGTCGCCTACCGGCGCCGGAACCCTCTTCACAATCTCCTCCAGCAACTCACGCACTCCTTCTCCGGTTTTGCCTGATACGCGTAATACATCCTCATATTCGCATCCGATAAGTTCCATAATTTCATCGGTCACTTCTTCAGGATTCGCTGATGGTAAATCAATTTTATTCAGAACCGGAATAATAGTCAGGTCGTTTTCCAGAGCCAGGTAAAGGTTGCTTATAGTCTGTGCCTGAACACTTTGTGCAGCATCTACAATAAGCAGTGCTCCTTCGCAGGCCGCAATGGAGCGCGAAACTTCGTAGGAAAAATCTACGTGTCCGGGGGTGTCAATCAGATTCAGCACATATTTTTCACCATTAAGTTCGTAATCCATCTGGATGGCGTGGGATTTAATTGTAATTCCGCGCTCTTTCTCCAGATCCATATCATCCAGGGTCTGGGACT
>CAYXUO010000202.1:0-2588 GCA_964468335.1 uncultured Chryseobacterium sp.
CTTCACGGGCATTCATCATATATTCCAGATACTTCACATTATTGAGGTGTCCTATCGGGTCGCAGTCACTGAAGCGAACTTTTACCAGTGTAGAGATTTCTTTATTCATGGGGCAAAAATAAAAAAACCACCTCTATGCAAGGTGGTTAAGCTGTGTAAATCTTTGTTAAATTAAAGTCCTAATTCTTTTTTAACTGCTGCAGTGGCATCCGGACCTCCTTTATAAATCAGGGCACTTGCATCAATAATAAAATCCCAACCATTGGCCTTGGCAGCTCTGTCTATCGCTGCATTTAATTTATCAATGATCGGCTTCAGAGAATTCTCTCTTCTCTTAATCAGGTCCTGCTGTGCAGTAACCGCCATTTGTTGAAGGTTCTGCTGTGTTTTCTGCAATTCACCTTCTTTGGCCGTTCTTTGTGCCTCTGTTAACTTAGCTCCTTCAGACTGATATTTCTGCACATCAGCTTGCCAGGTATCTCCCATTTTCTTAAGTTCTGCCTCTTTTGATTTGCTGAAGGTCTCCAGATCCGTAGAAACTTTCTTAGCTTCCGGCATTAATGACAATACCTGTTCGTAGTCTAAAGCCGCCAACTTCTGCGCCTTTGCCATTCCAACAGTCATCAACATCGTTACTGCAGCAAATAATACACTTAATTTTCTCATAATTTCGATTAATAATTTAGGTTCTTTTTTTTGATTGTTTTATGCGGTAAAAGTTAAATCTATTTTGATCCCGCGGCTTTACTGCCTGTGTTTTTTGTTAATAGGTCCAGGACCTTATCTGTATAGTCGTATCTTTTCTGAAGGAAAATTACACTGATGTTATTACTCTTATCCAGCACGATACCCAAACCATTCTTTTCTGATACTGTCCGGATTGCTTCCCAAATCTGGTCCTGAAAAGGCTGGGTAAGATTGGCGCGTAACTTCGCTATTTCTCCATTGGTTCCGAAACGCAAACTAAGGGTTGTTTTAATATTTCTGTCTAAATCTGCAACTTCTCTCTCCCGCTGCTTTAGCTGCTCGCCAATGAGCAAAACTTTCTCACTGTCAAACGCGGCCTTTTTGCGCTCATACTCCGTCTGCAGGTTCTGGATTTCCTTTTGCCATGTATCTATCTGTAAGTTCAGCCTGCCCTCCGCATCTTTATATTGTGGAAGTCGCTGCAGAATATAATCGGTATCCACTACCCCCATTTTCTGTGCCTGGGCAGAAACGGTAATTAAAAGAAGTGCAACTATAAGGAGGATCCTGTTTTTCATGTCAGTCGTTATAATGATTGGTTCATCAGGAAGTGTGTTTTCCAGCCGGACGGTTCACTGTTATAAAGCGGCTTATCAAATCCATAGGCAAAATCAAAACCTATAAGACCAAAAGCGCCCATATATACTCTAACTCCAACCCCTGCTGAACGCTTCAGCTGGAACGGGTTAAATTTGCCCCAATCGTTCCAAACGTTACCACCTTCAAGAAAGGTGAGTGCATATATCTTAGCTGTTTGGTTCATTGAGATCGGGTATCTTAACTCTAACGAGAAACGGTTGTAAATAGTACCTCCACCCAGTTGGGTTACATCTTCACGGGTTCCACCGTTTGTGGTTGCATTTTCGTAACCACGAAGCGGCACCAGTTCACGGCCGTCAAATCTGCCTCCGAAAAGACCGGTTCCACCTACATAAAATCTCTCAAACGGAGGTGCGCCCAGTTCGCTGTTGTAGCCGTCCATGAAGCCCATCTCGGCTGTACTCCTAAGCACAAGTTTACCAACGATCTCATTATAGAAATCACTCTTAACTTTCACCTTATAGAATTCCATCAGCTTATACTTTTCGGCAGGGGCCATAGAGGAGTAATCCTTGTTGCTGAAAAGTGAATATGGCGGAGTAAACTTAACTGAAGTTTCTACATTGGAACCGGATGTAGGGAAGATTGGATCAATCCCGGCAGAATTTCTGCTAAGACCTACATTAATGCTGAAGTTATTAGCATTTCCGTTATACTCTGTTGTCTCACCAAACTGGAACGGGTAGTTGTTAAAGTTATACCTCTGGTACTGAAGTCCCGTATACAGTGAAAAATAATCATCAGGCCAGCGCAGCAGGCGGTTCAAACCCGCATTGGCTGAAAATATATTCAGTTTTTGGTCTAACCCCAACTGATCCTTATAATTAACGAGCGACTGATTCACACCAACAGACAATCCCGTAGGCCTTGTTCCGAACAACCATGGCTCGGTAAATGAAATACCGTAGTTCTGGAAATAATATCCTGCCTGTGCCTGAATGGACAGTGTTTGGCCATCGCCCTGCGGTACCGGTTTAAAATCTTTAAATTTCAGGAAATTTCGTAGTGAGAAGTTGTTAAACGTAAGTCCAAGCGTACCTATGAAACTGTCGCCACCGTAACCAGCCTGAAGCTGAACCTGGGAAGATCCTTTTTCCACCAGTGACCAGTGAACATCCACCGTGTTATCCTGAGGATTTGGCTTGATGTCCTGACCAATCTGCTGAGGATCGAAGAAGGACATGGACGCAAGATCGAAATAGGTTCTCTTTATATCACTTTTTGCAAACAGGTTGCCCGGT
>CAYXUO010000203.1:0-2585 GCA_964468335.1 uncultured Chryseobacterium sp.
AGGTTCTACGATCACATTTTTCTTTATTCTTGCCCGCTTATCTACGGCTGCTAACTGGTGAATCATCTATGCGGGTGTATTTTTAGCTACCTGAGCCATTAATTCTGCCTCCACTACAATGCTGTCGCCTACATAACCGAAGCCCTGCATATGCACGATGCCGCGTCTTATCGGCGAGATCAGTTCAATCTTGAAAATGATTGTATCTCCGGGAATTACTTTCTTCTTAAATTTCACCTTGTCAATCTTGATGAAGTAGGTGGAATAATTTTCCGGATCGGGAACGCTGGCGAGCACCAGGATACCGCCGGTCTGAGCCAGAGCTTCTACCTGAAGTACCCCCGGCATTACCGGTTCCTTAGGGAAATGACCTACAAAGAACTGTTCGTTAAAGGTTACATTCTTCAGACCAACCACATGAGTATCTGAAAGTTCCAAAACCTTATCGATCAGCAGGAACGGATAACGGTGAGGCATCAGCTTCATGATACCGTTAATATCGAAAACCGGTGTTTTATAAATATCAAAATCGGGCACATTTTTCTTGCGCTGCAGCTTCCACTGACGGTTCAGTTTCTTGGCAAACTGTGTGTTAACAAAATGTCCAGGTTTATTGGCAATTACTTTCCCTTTCAGCTTCACACCTACCAAAGCCAAATCTCCTATTACATCCAGCAATTTATGTCTGGCCGCTTCATTGGGGTGATTCAGTGTCAGGTTGTCCAGAATACCGTTGGGTCTTATGGCAATATCGTCTTTATTGAAGGCTTTCTTAAGCTTGTCTGCAGTCTCGGGTGTAAGTTCCTTGTCTACATAAACGATCGCATTGGAAATGTCGCCGCCTTTTATAAGTCCGGCATCCAGCAGCATTTCGAGCTCATGCAGGAAACTGAAGGTACGGCTGGAGGCTATTTCATCCTTAAAATCGGAAATATCCTTAAGGGTCGCATTTTGTGTCCCCAATACCTTTGTACCGAAATCTACCATTGTTGTTACCTCGTAATTATCGGAAGGAATCATTGTAATCTCCGAACCTGTAGCAGGATCAACATAGGAAATAACCTCTTTAATTACCAGATATTCGCGGGCTGTGTCCTGCTCCTCAATGCCGGCATTTTCAATTGCCTCTACAAAAAACCTGGAAGAACCGTCCATAATCGGAGGCTCAGCACTGTTCATTTCCAGAATTGCATTATCTATATCGCAACCTACCAATGCCGCCAGCACATGCTCGCAGGTATGGATACGCACTCCCAGCTTTTCCAGCGTCGTACCGCGGTCTGTAGTGGTCACATGATTTACGTCTGCCTCTACGTGCGGGTGGCCTTCCAGGTCGGTACGTACAAAAACAAAACCGGTATTTTCCTTTGCCGGTTTAATGGTTAGTGTAACTTCCTTGCCTGTATGTAATCCCTTGCCGGACAGAGAAACCTCCTCTTTCAGGGTTTTTTGCATATCACTCATTGGATTGTTCTTTTGAGTTATTTTCAAGATTATTAATTCGTTTTATGATATCGGTAAAGTTGCGGAAGTGCACGTAGTTGCGTCGGTAATCGCCGGCATTGATGGCTGGTGAGCCGTAAAGGACTTCACCATCCTTTGCATTGGAGTTCACGCCACTCTGCGCCTGTACTTTCACTTTGTTTCCGATGTTGATATGGCCTACAATGCCTGCCTGGCCCCCAATCATGTTCCAGTCGCCAATGGTGGTAGAGCCTGCGATTCCGGCCTGGGCCGCAATCACATTATTTTTTCCAATATTCACATTGTGGGCAATCTGAATCAGGTTGTCTATCTTGGTTCCGCGCCCGATGATTGTAGATCCAATGGTGCCGCGGTCTATGGAACAGTTGGAGCCAATTTCAACATCATCCTCAATAACAACATTACCTAACTGCGGAATTTTGGAATAACCGTTTGCAGACGGCTGGAAACCGAAACCATCGCTTCCAATTACAGAATTAGCGTGAATGGTGCAGTTATCGCCCACCACCGAATAATCGTAAATGCGGACCCCACTGTCTATGCGGCAGTTTTCGCCAATCTTCACATTCTTGCCTATATACACCTGCGGATGAATCTGAGACCCCTTCCCGATCCGGGCTTTTTCTGAGATGTAGGTAAAGGAACCTACATAAACATCCTCGCCGATCACCGCAGTTTCATGGATGTTGGAGCCCTGTTCAATGCCGGACTTCCGTCCGCGCATCTGCTCATAAATATTCATCAGTACCTGAAAAGACAGGTAAGCATCCTCTACCGCAATGATTGTAGGAGCATAGTTTTTATCAGTAATCAGACGCTCCGATACGACCAGGACCGAACAGGTAGTTGTATCCAGAAACGGAGCAAACCTTTCCTGCGCAACAAAGGACAGGTGTCCCTTTTCACCACGCTCAATGGGAGACACACCGGAAATCAGTGCATTCTCGTCGCCAATTATTTTTCCGTCTATAAAACCTGCAATCTGGGAGGCTGTAAATTCCATATCCTGCAAAGATAATAAAATCCCGAAAAGGCTACTGTTCCGGAACTAATTTATTTACCTTATAAGCCCCGCGGGTAGGAGAGGATATAGCGCGTGG
>CAYXUO010000204.1:0-2566 GCA_964468335.1 uncultured Chryseobacterium sp.
TTCTGCTTTTCGGCAATTGTTGAATTCTTGATTACGGCATCAATGGTTCCCTGTCTGTTTTTCCAGTAGTTGGCCACATTGGCGTACTGAGATGCATAATCAAGCTGCGTAGCTTTGTTACCGTCCATATACTTCTTCATTACCTTCATGGCAAGATTGGAAGCTTCCACCCAGGCAGGGTAGTCATTTGTGATCATTTTTTCAATACCGAAAGAAGTCATATAACGGTTGGTTCTTCCCGGGTAACCTACAATCATGGAGAAATCACCTGGCTGTACACCTTTCAGTGAAACAGGAAGGTGATGCTTAGGCTTCAGCGGCACGTTCTTAGGGTTGTACTCGGCAGGGGCGCCTTTTGCATCAGCATAAACTCTGAATACGGCAAAATCTGCTGTATGTCTTGGCCACTCCCAGTTATCGGTATCGCCACCGAATTTTCCAAGTGCGGAAGGAGGTGCGCCTACCAAACGAACGTCTTTATAATCCTGATATACGAAATAGTAAAACTCATTTCCGTTAAAGAAATCCTTCACTACCACGGTATACTTACCGTTCTCAGAATTTTCCTGCTGTATAGCTTTGTATTCAGCATCAATTACTGCTTTGCGCTGCTCGGCAGTCATATTGTTGTTCAGTTTGGAATTAATACGCTGTGTGGCATCGTCCATCCGAACCAGGAACCTTACGTATAAGTCCTTGGCGTTGAATTCGTCGTTTTGTCTCGCAGCCCAGAATCCATTCTTCAGAAAATCCTTTTCAGGAGTTGAAGCAGCTGCAATGGCATCGTAACCGCAGTGGTGGTTGGTAAAGATAAGACCCTGATCCGAAACGATCTCGCCGGTACAGAAGCCTCCAAAACTTACGATGGCATCTTTTAAAGATGAATTGTTAACGGAGTAGATCTCTTCGGGAGTCAGTTTTAAGCCCTGCCTCTGCATGTCTACACCATTGAGTCTTTTAATAAGCATCATCAGCCACATTCCCTCATCCGCCTTCATTTGTACAAAACTCAGAAGGAATGTAAGCAGTAAAAATATTCTTTTCATTTGTTAGATTTATTTAGCGTCGCTAAAGTAGTAAAATTTTGAAAAATTTAAGGTTTAGATTGGAATTAAAGCAGTTATAAATAAAAAAAACCACTGAAATAGTCAGTGGTTTCAAGTTTTATCAGTAAATATTACTTTACAATTGTCATTTCGTCTAACAGGTGACCGGCGCCGTAAAGCTTGTCGATAACCCAAAGTACAAAACGTGAATCTACGTTGATCGTTTTCTGCCAGTCCTCCTCGAATACGATGTCTCCGGAAAGAGCTTCAGAGTTACCGTCGAAAGCAAGACCGATAAGTTCGCCGTTGCCATTCATGATTGGGGAACCGGAGTTTCCGCCCGTAATGTCATTATCAGACAGGAAGTTAACGGGTAGGTAACCTGCAGGATCCGCATACTGACCGTAATCTCTTTTTGCAGCCATATCCAGTAAACGCTGGGGAAGGTCAAATTCTTCATCACCTTTTTTATACTTCTTCACCATACCGTCAAGGTCCGTATAAAAGTTATTGGTAATACCGTTATAATCTCTGTCGTCACGAACAGGCAGTGTGGCAACTTTTCCGAAAGTTATTCTCATTGTAGAGTTAGCATCCGGGTAGAATTCCTGCTTAGGATGTGACTTACGAAGACCATCGAAGAAAAGACGGTTGCTGTCGCTAAATTTATCGTCATATGCAGTATAGCGCTCTGCAGTCGCTTTAGAATCTGCGGTATATCCGTTTGCAATTTTCAGCAGGGCATCGTTATTCAGTTTCTGAGCATCAGGACTGTTAAGGAAAGCCATTGCTGAAGCTTTTGTAGCAAAAATGGAATTCTTGGCTACCTCATCAAGCAGTTCCGGGTTAATGGTTTGAAGTGATGGTGCACCCGCTTCATTTCTAACCTTCGCGCGGTAAAGTGATACCATAGATTTAAGCATTTCCTGTTCCAGTGCAGGATTGAATTTCTCATAGTTTGCGTTAATTCGCTCTGCTATTGTCTTCTTCATTTCTGCTTTTTTGGCCGCATCAGTTTCTGCAATATAGTTTTTGAACATAGATCCAAATCCGGTTGCGAAAGACAGATACTTCGAATTCCTGGTCATTTGCGCCGCATAGTTACGCTCAATTCCTCTGGCTGAGGTCTTTCTGTAGTAATCCTGCATATCTGCAAGTACATTTCCGTAAAGATCTTTGTTCTCAGATTTGTCAGCCCAGGCCTGGAATACATCTTCCACCTTACGTTTACCGTCAACGGTACCGTTTTTATTTACAGACTCAATAGTACCGGCTCTGTTTTTCCAGTAGTTTGCCACTGAAGCGTACTGTGATGCATAGTTGAGTTTTGTAGCCTGGTCGCGGTCGGTGCGCGAGAAGATCCACGGGTTCTGGATGGCGGCGCGGGCGATCATCACGCCATCACAGCCGGTATGGCGCTTCATGCGCTCGATGTCCGCCACGCTGCGCACATCGCCATTGCCGATGACCGGGATGGTCTTGATCGCCGCCTTGACTTCAGCTATCGCATCCCAATCCGC
>CAYXUO010000205.1:0-2487 GCA_964468335.1 uncultured Chryseobacterium sp.
AATGAAAAACATCATCATCACCGGGGGCGCCGGGTTCATTGGGTCACATGTGGTTCGGGAGTTTGTAAGGAACCATCCGGACTCCACCATTATTAATCTGGATGCCCTGACCTACGCGGGAAACCTGGAGAACCTGAAAGATATTGAGAACGAGCCCAATTATGTTTTCGAAAAGGCGGACATCACCAAAGTAGATGAACTTAGAAAGGTTTTCGATAAATATAACCCCGATGCCGTGATTCATCTGGCTGCCGAAAGCCATGTGGACCGCAGTATAACGGATCCCAATGCCTTTATAAATACCAACGTAAACGGCACCGCCAACCTGCTGAACCTTTGCCGCGAATTCTGGACGCTTAATCCCGATCATACACACGGCAATTTCCCTGATGAAACCCGCACCCACCTTTTCTATCACGTGTCTACGGATGAAGTGTACGGAAGTTTGGGCGAAACCGGATTTTTTCTGGAAACCACCCCTTACGACCCGCAATCCCCTTATTCTGCCAGTAAAGCAGCATCGGACCACTTGGTTCGTGCCTACGGAAACACTTACGGCATGCCGTTCATCGTTTCCAACTGCTCCAATAACTACGGCCCCAATCACTTTCCTGAAAAGCTGATTCCGCTTTGCATACTGAATATCATCAACGGAAAACCACTGCCTATCTATGGCGACGGGAAATATACCCGCGACTGGCTTTTTGTAATAGACCACGCCAAAGCCATACATCAGATATTCTTTGAAGCAAAAACGGGCGAAACCTACAACATCGGTGGCTTTAACGAATGGCAGAACATTGACCTTGTGAAAGAACTCATCAGACAGATGGACGAAAAACTGGGCAACCCGGCAGGTCATTCAGAAAAACTCATCACCTATGTGAAAGACAGACCCGGTCACGACAAGCGTTACGCCATAGATGCCACCAAACTGAGCAGTGATCTAGGCTGGAAACCGAGTGTAACCTTCGAGCAAGGCTTAAGCAAAACCATCGACTGGTTCCTGGAAAATCAGGAATGGCTGGAGCATGTTACTTCGGGCAGTTATCAGGAGTATTATGATGGACAGTACTCGGAGTAGTTGATTGGTTGAGTAGTTGAGTATTTGAGTATTTGAGTGATTGAGTTAAGAATTTCTTTTCACACTAATTTGGAATATGAGTTTCGCTAAAGTACATAAGGATTTATTGGTTTATCAGAAAGCCTTTGCTGCTGCGATGGAAATTTATCATCTTTCAAAATTATTTCCAAAAGAGGAAACGTACTCATTGACTGATCAGATCAGAAGAAGTTCACGATCTGTAAGTGCAAATATTACAGAAGCCTGGCGCAAAAGAAGATATGAAAAGTCCTTTATTACTAAACTCAATGAGGCCGATGGAGAGGCAGCCGAAACCCAAAATTGGCTGGATTTTGCATTTGCATGTAAATATATTGATGAAAAGACACACAGTGACCTCTATGAAAAATATGATGAAATTTTAGGAATGATTGTTTCAATGACTGTAAATTCAAAAAAGTGGACGTTCTCTGAAAAAAATCCGAAACTAACCAATCCAGACAGGACCTAATTTTAACGCAGTTCGTAACCACTCATCCACCCAATTACTCAAATACCCAATTACTCAAACACTATAATGAAGGGAATAATTTTAGCCGGCGGCTCCGGTACCAGACTTTACCCACTAACTATTGCGGTTAGTAAGCAGCTTATGCCGGTTTATGACAAGCCGATGATCTATTATCCGCTTTCCACTCTGCTGCTGGCGGGGATCAAGGATATTCTGATCATTACCACACCTCACGACCAGGAAGGTTTTGTTAAACTCTTGGGCGATGGGTCCTCCATAGGCTGCAACATACAGTATAAAGTACAGCCTTCACCCGATGGTCTGGCGCAGGCCTTCATTTTGGGCGAAGAATTTATAGGCGACGATTCCGTGGCATTGG
Source organism: uncultured Chryseobacterium sp. (assembly GCA_964468335.1). Classification (GTDB taxonomy): domain Bacteria; phylum Bacteroidota; class Bacteroidia; order Flavobacteriales; family Weeksellaceae; genus Marnyiella. Next base: position 1,954 of record CAYXUO010000205.1, read on the forward strand.
TTCTGGGCGACAATATCTTTTACGGCGCAGGTCTGCCGGCACTTCTGGCCAGCAAGACTACGGTACAGGGAGGCTGCGTTTTTGCCTACCAGGTCTCTGATCCCGAGAGATATGGCGTTGTTGAATTTGATGATAATCTGAAAGCCATTTCCATTGAGGAAAAACCTGAGCATCCAAAATCCAACTATGCCGTTCCCGGGCTTTATTTTTACGATAATTCTGTAGTTGAAATTGCCAGGAATCTGAAACCCTCAACCAGAGGTGAACTGGAAATCACGGATGTAAACCGTATTTATCTGGAGCGTGGCGAGTTGGAAGTGGGCGTAATGTCGCGCGGCACGGCCTGGCTGGATACGGGGACATTCGATTCCCTGCACGAGGCCTCCGAGTTTGTAAAAGTGCTGGAAAAAAGACAGGGCTTCAAAATCTCATGTATAGAAGAAATCGCATTCAGCAAGGGCTTCATCAACAGAGAACAACTTCTGCAAGCCGCTGAGAAGTACGGAAAGAGTGGGTATGGAGAATATCTGAAAG
>CAYXUO010000206.1:0-2464 GCA_964468335.1 uncultured Chryseobacterium sp.
TCCTGATGCTGTTCTCCTGCAGGAGTGATGATTTTGGCTCCGGAAACGGTGGCGGTATGCTTGCACCGGTTGCTTTTACAGTTCAGGTAAAATACGACAGCAACTTCGGCAATGCACAGTCCAGGAACGCGGTGGTTACTCTGGTAAATAACAGTTCCGGTGATACCTATACCCAAACGACCGGAGATAACGGTGCGGCGGTTTTCGCAACCATAATTCCCGGTACCTATAAAGTTACCGTCTCCAAAACAATGCAGGCCGCGGAATTCCTTTCTGCATTCGGATATGCTTCGCCGGTACCTGAGGTACATTTTAACGGTGTTCAGGAAAATGTGATAGTTAATGCGAACGTTAATGCGACTTCCATTGAAATAAAATCGGCCCGCCTCGGAGACCTGGTAATTAAGCAGATTTATTATGCAGGTTCCCACGCTACCCAGGGAGCCTCCTTCCGTGACCAGTTTATCGAAATATACAATAACTCCAATGAAATGATTTATGCGGACGGACTATATATTGCGCAACTGTATGGCAAGAATAACATGACCGTTAATGCTACCTCCCTGGCAAACGGCCAGTTCGACTGGAGTAAATCTTTGGGTATGACTGCCGGAAGTGCTGCTAATACTGATTACGTTTATGCAGATTATGTACTGCAGATTCCGGGCAGCGGTACACAGTATCCGATCCAGCCCGGACAGTCGCTGGTGATCGCGCAAAACGGCTCCAACCACAAAGCACCGCTTGTAGATAATACCGGAGTTCCGGTTACTGTTCTGAATCCTTCGCTCACAGTGGATTTAAGTACAGCGGATTTTGAAGCCTATCTTGGCGATTTCAAACTCTCCATCGGAGATACGGTCTATAAATACGATCTTCAGAACCCTGCTGTTAAAGATCTTACCATCGCTTATTGGGGAAGAACAGGCAACTGGAACAATAATAACGACTTCCTGATCGATAACCTGGGTCGGGACAGTTTTGCCATTTTCAGGATGAATGATTTTGATGCCTTGCCTGATTATTCCGATCCTACGGTGTCAGTTATCGGCTCTAACACCAAGTTTTATAAGCAGATACCTGTTTCTGAGATCATTGATGGGGTAGAGCTGCAGCATTTTAATCCAAATTCCCAAAGGCCAAAGATGCTTGAATCCGCGGTGGATGCTTCTTTCATCCATACCGATGCTGCCTTTAACTCGCAGTCTGTCATCAGAAGGACAAAAACCGTTTTGCCTGATGGCCGCCGAATTTTGGAAGACACCAATAATTCTACTGGGGATTTCGTAAAACTTTCAATGGCCAATCCTCGTGGCTTTGCACAATGATGAATATTAGAGCAGTAATAACCCTAAGTATTATTCTGTCTTTTGTTTCTGCAGGGGCGCAGGAAAAGGACAGCGTGGATTTGATGCAAAACCAGATTTACAGGCAGCATTTTGATAATCTGAATGTAAATCCGGTCCAGTATGTAGATTTACCACTGGCAGATTTTACGGAAACAACGCTTCGATTCCAAAGCCGGGATTTGAATTTAAAGCGCATACAAACCGCAGGGCAAATTACAGAGTATGGTTTTGCAACTGACGGTATCTATAATATTCACCAAAAACTACGTCTTTTTGGAAGCTTCAATTACGGTTTCAGAACGGAAAAAGATCTGGCCTATAACCTGACTGCCCAACGAACAGAGAATAATTTGACACTCAATCCAAATTATCTGCTGGTACCTAAAGCGGGCGATTGGGAAACGCAGGAGTACAACGTCACCGGAGGCGCCAGCTACAGTCACTCTTTTGTGGATGTGGGCGCGACTGTAAACTACCAAAACCGGAGTTCCTTCCGGGATGCTGATCCCCGCCCCGGCATCTCCTCCGCCGATTATTCGGGAAAAGCTTTTGTAGGTTTTAATTTGGGAAAACATCAAATCTCGTTTTTTGGACATTTAGGTCGGAAGACAGAAGAGCACGATATAATTTCGGTGAATGAATACGTTAATGCACCTTCATTTCCGGATACTTTCGTAAGATTCTCGGCCGGATATGGCCGGATAATCAACTTCCCGTCTTACAGTGATTTCGTTTACAAAACTTTCGGCAGAGGCTACGGCGCCGGTTATGCATTTCGCAGCAAGCGTGATTTGATAACTCTTAATTCAGGCTATTCAAAATCAATAGAAACCTTGTTTACAAAAGATGCGGGCGGGGCCGTCTATTTTGACGAAAGTCTGGAAAATATGAAGTACCGCCTTAAAAATTACTATGCGCAGGCCAACTGGCTTCACAGCGGCGCTGCTCTGGATATTATTTCTTCCGTTCAGTTCAGGAGTATCACCGGCGATAATTACAGTGTGCCGGAGCAGGGTCAGAATTTCCGGATGACTATGGACCAGGCAGAACTTTCCAACGCGGTGGTCTGGAAGGACAGCCAGCGTGTAGTCCTTGGTCTGAATACACGTGCATCT
>CAYXUO010000207.1:0-2444 GCA_964468335.1 uncultured Chryseobacterium sp.
ATCGCAGCCTGAAGCGCGCAAATTGGGTCTATTTCTGTTACGGTAACAATGGATCCGGTTCCTCTGAAGGAAGCCGCAGTACCTTTACCTACGTCACCAAAACCGCATACGATGACTCTTTTACCTGCAAGCATCACGTCGGTAGCTCTTCTTACCGCATCTACTGCAGATTCACGACATCCGTATTTATTGTCGAATTTCGATTTTGTAACAGAGTCATTTACGTTAATGGCCGGCATTACAAGAGTTCCGTTGGCCATTCTTTCGTACAGACGGTGTACACCTGTCGTAGTTTCTTCAGAAAGACCTTTGATTTCTTTCGTAAGCTCCGGATAACGGTCAAAAACCATATTGGTAAGGTCGCCACCGTCATCAAGGATCATATTCAGAGGCTTTCTGTCTTCGCCGAAGAATAAAGTCTGCTCAATACACCAGTCGAATTCCTCTTCGTTCATTCCTTTCCAGGCATAAACAGGGATTCCGGCAGCAGCAATTGCAGCAGCGGCGTGATCCTGAGTGGAAAATATATTACAGGAAGACCAGGTAACATCGGCACCCAGAGCGACCAAAGTTTCTATAAGAACAGCAGTCTGGATAGTCATGTGCAGACAACCCGCAATCCTTGCCCCTTTCAGCGGCTGGCTTGGACCGTACTCCTCGCGGATAGCCATTAAGCCCGGCATTTCTGCTTCGGCAAGCATTATTTCCTTTCTTCCCCATTCGGCTAATGAGATATCCTTAACTTTATAAGGGACGTATTGTGTGGTAGTTTCCATCTTATTGAAAATATTTGTGCAAATTTACGAACTAATTCCTTTACCGCAAAACATGCCTTTTTACCAGGATCTTACCGACGAAAATGCCTCCATTCTTTTCTGGAAATATAACGAAGAAGATACCTTTGATCACAAGGCACTTATAGAGCCGGAGAATTTTGCTAAAGTGGAGCACTACCACCCGAAAAAACTCATCGAATACCTGATGGTCCGCCAGATGCTGAAGATGCTGAAACCGGACCATAAGATCCTTTACAAAACCATTGGCCAGCCCTATCTTTTTCCGAAGGATGCCTTTATTTCCATCAGTCATTCTTATCCTTTTGCTGCTCTTGCTATCTCGCAGAAGAGAGTTGGGATTGATATGGAGCGAATCCAACCCAAGATCGTTAGGGTAAAACACAAATTCCTGAATGATGCTGAGCTTTCCTGGACCGAAACGGAAGATGAAGTGGAACTCCTGACCGTAATCTGGGCCGTGAAGGAGGCACTCTACAAACTGCATCCGTCTAAGCTTTGGTCACTTAAGAAACACTATCAGGTTCAAGCGTTTTCTCTGGACCAACTTTCCGGATTAAAGTGCCGTGTATTTGATGAAGATTTTGAAGACTGCTACACAGCGCGCGTGATAAAGATGGAAGATTATTATTTCGCCGTAGTGGAGGAGGATCATATGCTGAATTATAAAATTCTGCCATCCAGTCCCTTTTAGGTTAAATTTCAGGATGCGGACTCAATCTGAAGTCTGCTGTATTCCTCGGTTACTTTGCGCTGTTCATGAACCACATCAAAAATCAGTTCCAGGATCTCACTTATACTGCTGAGCACAGTAAGGCGCGTTAAACGGTTTGGATCCCTGTTATCAAAAAATTCGTGTTCGGAAATCTCAGATTTTCTTTTTTCAATTAGTTCATCTACGGTGCCGCGGGGATTCAGCCTGCTGTGGGCTATGCTGCCTTCGTCCTGTTCTTCATTATTCAGTAATGATAATATGCGGTTCAGTTCACCGGTAATTTTCAGGTTCCACGTTTCCGTATCAATTTCCGGAAAACCGTCATCTGTACTGTTATATTGTGCCAGTGAGGCCGTATAGGCAGTGAGCAGGTGCGCGGTAGTTACAAACTGATGCAGGCTTTCCAGTTGCTTCTGTCTGTTTTTTGGATCGGAGAGCATACGCTGAAAATTATCCGAAAGGTTGGCCAGACTGATTATAGCTTCCTTGCGCTGCAGGCGGTAGTTTTCGTCATTTACGTCGCCCACCTGCCTGATTTTGTTGATGACCGTCTGGAAGTAGCGGATATTTGCTGCCGTAGATTTTTTCATCAGGTCCACATTCTGGGTATGTTCCCATACAGGCAGTACGAAATAGGAGACAAGGAAGGCAATAAGACCTGCAATGAGAGTATCCAGAATACGGTCTCTAAAAATAAGGTTTACATTCCCGGGATTCAGAAAATTGAAGGTGATGAATATGTAAAGCGTCATGAAGAATACGGCCCAGGCATACTTTTCCTTCAACAGGGCAAAGCACAGGATCATAGAGGTGAAAAGCACACTGAGAAGTAGTACCTCATTCGATACAAAGATCAGGATAAGGTATGCAACTACAGCTCCTGCCGCGGTGCCGTACAGCCGAAGCAGATTACGGTATTTGGTGGTGCTGTAGGC
>CAYXUO010000208.1:0-2415 GCA_964468335.1 uncultured Chryseobacterium sp.
CTCCGCACTCAAAAGGGAGGTTAGTGATACAAAGCGAAAAACCAGCCGTTCGTAGAAGAATGCAGAGGTAGAATCCTGAACATTACGCTCAATAACAGCCAATACCGGTTTTTCCTGGCTTTGCACAGCAATTCCGGAAAGCATTAAAAACAAAAGCAAAATCCTGATCATGGTTAGATTTAATGTGAAAAATAATCCCGACTCTAAGCCGGGATTGATATCAATTTTAGTTTTTCAGATGCTGGTCAAAATAGTCTGTAACCTTCTGCATAAGATGCACACGGTCCTTACCTAGCACATTATGTTCATGGCCAGGATATACAAAATAATCCAGTTGGATGCCGTGGTCTACAGCAGCCTTCAGAAAATTAACAGAATGCTGCCACACCACAACATCGTCCTGTGCGCCGTGAATCATGAGAAGTTTGCCTTTAAGGTTCTGCACCTTGTCCAGTAAATTCGACTGTTTGTACCCTTCAGGATTGGTTTGTGGGGTGTCCATATATCTTTCGGTATACATGATCTCGTACATACTCCAGTCTATAACCGGACCTCCGGCCACACCCGCATTAAAGACTTCCGGATGTTTCAGCATGAAGCTGGTGGTCATAAAACCTCCAAAACTCCATCCGTGGATACCCAAACGCTCTGCATCAACGTACGACAAAGACTTCAGGTAGTCTACACCCTTCAGTTGGTCGTTCATCTCAGTTTCACCCAGGTTGCGGAATACCGCCTGCTCAAATTTAAGTCCACGGTTAGAAGACCCGCGGCCGTCCATCGTAAATACGATATAGCCGTTTTGAGCCATATACTCATACCAAAGGTTACCGGATGCAGGGAAGCTGTTGGTTACCAGCTGCAGGTGAGGCCCATTGTACAGATAAACGATGGTCGGATACTTTTTGGCCGGGTCGAAATCGGTAGGCAGGATGATTTTTCCGTAAAGGGGTGTGCCGTCATCTGCTGTTAGGGTTACATTCTTGATTTCGGGTCTCAGATAGTTTTTCAGTGGGTTTTCAGCGGTAAGAATATTTCTGGACTTCAGTGTGCTGGTGTTAATGATGTTGATACTTCGTGGTGTAGTGGCATTGGTGTAAATATCGTAAAGTTGAGTGCCGTCCTTGCTCAGGACACCTGTGTGCATACCTTCCGCATTATCCAGTCGCTGCATTTTAAAATTATTCCAGTTCACACGGTAAAGATGTCTTTCCATCGGAGTTTCTTTTGTAGATGCGAAATAGATATCCTTTTTCTTTTCATTAAAGCCCAGAATTTCTGTAACCAGCCAGTCTCCTTTCGTTAGCTGCGCCACCAAACCTTTATCCAGGTTGTAATGGAAAAGATGGTTGTAGCCGGTTCTCTGGCTCTGCCATATGAAATCGGTATTGGAATTTGGGAAAAACAGAAGCTCATGCTGAGGTTCTACATATTTATCCGATTTTTCCTCGAAAAGCATTTTTACCAGTTTACCAGTAGAAGCGTCGTACTGGTTCATTTTCATGTGATTCTGGTCACGGTTAAGTACTCCAATGAAAATGTATTTCTAATCCGGGCTCCAGGTCACCGTCGTAAGATACTGTTCCTTATCGCCATCTACCTCCAGGAAGATTTTTTTATCAGTTTTAATATCATACACGCCCAGTGAAACCTGGTGGGAGGTTCCGCCCGCCATTGGATATTTAATATTCCTGTTTTGAGCCGGTGTTACGGACCAGTCAATGACTGGGTAATCGGTAACCATACTCTGATCCATTCTATAAAACGCTACTTTTTCATTGGAAGGTGCTGCAAAGATTCCTTTGCTGATGCCGAATTCCTGGCGGTGCACGGACTGACCGTTTACTATGTTTTCATCGGCATCATTGGTAATGGACACCGTTTTACCGTTTCTGTTCAGGTACAGATTATTCTTAACCGTGTACACTATGCTTTTATTGTCGGAAAGGACGGTCACATTTTCGGCGCCTTTTTCCAACGCTGTCCATTCACTAACTTTCCAGTTTCCCGCCGACTGTTCCAGCCAGTAATACTTACCGTCTCTTGTAAAATAACCTTTATTCCTGCTGATGAATTTCACCATCGGGAAGGTTTTCAGCCGTTCTGCAGCACTTAGGTTTTTGTTGATGCGGCTCAGTGAGACCAGTGTATCCATCTTCATGCTCTGAACTTCGGTAATTAAGTAAGCATTTTTGCTCCCCTGAACAAAGGCTTTCGCATCGTCTGTCCAGGAGAACTGCGATACACCTTTTACCGCCAGATTGCTCCGAAGCCCGTTTACAGCTTCAGCCATCGTGTATTTCTGGTTTTGAGCAAATGCAAAACTGCCCAGGCCTATGAATAAAAGGGATAATTTTGAAAATTTCATTATTTAAACATTAAGTCCCTAAAAATAAGAAATTTAATTGAAGGGTC
>CAYXUO010000209.1:0-2398 GCA_964468335.1 uncultured Chryseobacterium sp.
CGATTCTCATTTAACCACAAATTTCACCAAGTCTTTCACAAGGAACACAAAGAAAGCCGCAGAAAATCTCCGCGGCCTTATCTTTCCTCTTTCCTCTTTATTCTTTCATCAAATAAAAATCTGACATCTGAAATCTTGTCTCTTATCTCAAGTCTCTCAATCTCCTGTCTCTGCTTACGCCTCACACGACGAGCACGTCACAAAATTCACCATCATCTCCTTCGATACAGAAGAACTTCTCTGGTAGTACAGTGTTTTCACACCTTTCTTCCAGGCTTCAATATAAAGGTAATTAACATCCTTCACCGGCATTGTAGATGGGATCTGAAGGTTCAGCGACTGTGCCTGGTCGATGTACTGCTGACGCTGCGCTGCCTGGGAAATGATTTCCATCGGAGAAATCTCACGGAAGGTCTTAAATACTGCTTTTTCCTCTTCAGAAAGCTCAGCCAGATGCTGTACAGACCCGTGGTTCAGCATAATGGTTCTCCATGTTTCCTCATTGTCAATTCCTTTGTTCTGAAGCAGTTTCGCCAGGTATTTGTTCTTACGCATGAAATTCCCTTTGGCAAGTCCGGCCTTATAGTAATTGGACGCAAACGGCTCGATTCCCGGAGAAGTCTGACCCAGAATAGCGGAACTTGACGTCGTAGGTGCGATAGCCATTGTGGTGGTATTACGCATCCCGTAGCCTTTCAGGATCTCGGGCTCGCCATAAATATTTGCCAGTTCCTGCGATGCCTGCAACGATTGTTCTTTGATCTGTCTGAAGGCGCGTGCATTGAACTGTGTAGCTTCGAAACTTTCGAACGGAATCATATTTTTCTGAAGGTAAGAGTGGTAACCCAAAACGCCCAAACCAAGTGCACGGTGTCTCAACGCGAAATTTCTGGCACCGGTAAGATAATAGTTGCCTTCCGTTTTCTCAATGAATTCGGAAAGTACAGCATCCAGGAAGTAAATTGCCAGTTTTACGGCATTGGTATCTTTCCACTCGTCATAAAGTTCCAGGTTCATTGAGGAAAGACAGCAGATAAAGGATTCCTCCTCACTGGAAGGCAGCATAATCTCGGAGCAGAGGTTACTTGCATTGATCGTCATGCCGAGGTCTTTATACACCTGCGGTTTGTTACGGTTTACATTGTCGGAGAACAGAATATAAGGCAGACCTTTTTGCTGGCGGCTTTCCAGCACACGTGCCCAGATCTTGCGCTTGTCCATATCGCCGTCTATCATGTCCTGCATCCAGTAATCCGGTACGCAGATACCTGTAAACAGGTTCTGGATCGGGCTTCCAATGTCTTTGATGGAGAGGAATTCCTCGATATCACCATGGTCTACGTCAAGATAAGCTGCAAAAGCACCTCTCCGAACGCCGCCCTGGGAAACCACATCCATCGCAGTATCGTAAAGCTTCATAAACGAAACCGCACCGGACGATTTACCGTTGTCCGTTACGGCAGTTCCGCGGTTACGCAGTTCACCGAAATAACCTGATGTACCCCCTCCGATTTTGGTCTGCATGATGACCTCGCCCAGTTTATGGGTGATGCCTTCAATATTATCAGGAACATGCACGTTGAAACAGGAGATAGGCAAACCGCGCTGCGTACCCATATTGGCCCACACCGGTGATGAGAAGCTGATCCACCCTTTGGTGATCATTTCCTCAAAAGCCGGCTGAAGTTCTGGCTTATAAAGTCTTTTAGCCGCTGCAGTGGTAATACGTTCTATAGCGCCTTTCACTGTTTCGCCTTTCAGCAGGTAACCGCGGTTCAGCATTTGTTCGGACTCTTCGTTGAGCCACCATATGTCGTTTTTTTGTTCTTCCATAGTCATTGCGAGTGCAGCGAAGCAATCCCGCGTTGTTTATTTATTACTAATTTCTATATTTTTTAAAGCAGTTTGCTTACTGCCTACCTTCACTTCTCCACCCGCTCTCCGCTGTATCTTTTTTGGTGATTTCGGCTCCGCTCAGTCACCAAAAAAGGATGCCGCTGCGATCGGGGCTATAACTTGTCTGGTGATCTGCTCACCGTTTTAAAATTTGTTCCTACTGGAACTTGGCTTCCGGCTCCCGGCTCTCAGCTTTCGGCACTCAGCACTCAGCACTCAGCTCCTAATATCAAATATCTCCATTTATTAAATCTAATGTCTGAAATCTGATGTGGGAAATATGACATCCTACCCTTAATTTTTCTCTAACCTCAAATCCTTCATATTTAATGTCTAATATCTCACATCTGAAATCTAACTTCTAAATCTTGATTCTTGATTCTTGATTCTTGGTTCTTGGTTCTTGGCTCTAATCTAACCACGGTGTACACAGAGCTTTTACAGAGCGCACAGAGCTAAATTCAAAATCCATAATTCATAATCCAAAATTTAAATCTTGATT
>CAYXUO010000210.1:0-2396 GCA_964468335.1 uncultured Chryseobacterium sp.
TCTTTCCCATCCAGTTTAAGTTCAGAACCGGAATACTTTCCGTAAAGTACCTTGTCTCCAGACTTTACAGTCATTGGTTCGTCTTTTTTACCGTTTCCTACAGCGATTACTGTTCCTTCCTGTGGTTTTTCTTTGGCTGTATCCGGAATGATGATGCCTGATGCAGTTGTTGTTTCCGCAGCGTTTGGTTCAATAAGAACGCGGTCTGCTAATGGTTTAAAATTTACTGACATATTATTTGATTTTAGTTAAGATTTTACTTGTCTCCTATTTCTCCAAAACTTTGCCATTATGGGCATCTGACCAATTGTAATGGTTGTTCGTAATTTTTGGCACAATTTGCAGTGGCATGGCTGAAATTTTGGCAGAAAAACGGGCTGATTACTTGTTTCCCAGGTGAAGCGGGTCTCCTCATTTTTGATGTAAATTAAGATATCTGCTTATGGTGCGTAGTGTTGGATAATTTTCACGATCAGCAATTAATTTGTAACCGGGAATAAGATACTTCAATATTTCACGCGGAGCAATCCTGGTTTCGTGTCGTTTTCAAGTTTTAAACTGGATTGTCTACGGTTAAATTCGGTCTCGGATGAATAAATTTAATTTTAAATGAGAAAATGGTTAAAAATAGGGTGATTTCCCTTTAATGAACTGCCACATTCGGAATAATTTTACGATGTCATAATGCTGCAGTAAATTATACCTGCTTTAAGACAGCGCGAAACCCGAAACGCTTAACAGTAGGGAAACTTTAAAAACAAATAGTCATGCCTAACGAATTAAACGAAAAGCAACTCATGCTCGCAAGAAGTGAATCTCATCTCTATCTTGCCAACATCAGCTCCAAAACTGCATTGAAATTAAATACGCCTTTGGTGTTCTTTGAGAAAACCTTCAATACCACTTTTGAAGAACTGGGGTGTGTTGGGTACAATCCCGACAGTGAGGAACTGACCGCGATTGTAAAAATTAAACGTGCCTCCGGCTATTCCGGGAATCTGTGCAGCGCTGGCTCGCATATTTATGTAAGGTTTTATGTGAATTATGGCGGAGGATGGGTAGATGAAGGATATGTAGGTGCCAATGTTCATGATATTCCGGACTCTAAGGATTGTGACCAGCTCCTGGAAAAACCCATCGAATTCGCACTGCGCCTCAAAATTGATCCCAAACAGAAAGTATGCTCGCAACCTGTTTTGCCCAAAGTGAAAGCCGTCCTTCTGTGGAATGCTATTCCGCCTGCAAACGACCCAAATTTAACCCAGCCCGGTTATGTTTGGGGAAATGTGAAGGAAGAGCAGATTCAGATTAAGCCTATAAAAATCAATATTCCATTTCTGAACATCGGTTCGCTTATTGAAAAGGCCGTTTTGAATCCTACCATATCCCTGAAAGATCTTACGGCGAATAATCCTGCTGCTGCGAAGAATCTTAGTGATGCACAAAAAGAATACGCGGCAGATAAAGTGAATTTCTCCCAACTTGTAAGCGATTATAAAAAAGCCAAATTTACTGTTGAACCCCACCGGTCCGGTGCCAAGCTATTGGTTGAAGCCATGACCAGCAATGACCCGGTGATAAAAAGCAACATAGTTTCGCTTTTTAAGGCCAACCAGCTTGATTTTACGAAAAGTTTGCAGGACCTTATTAAATCTACCGGCAATACCACCTACGAGGAAATTAATTGTGTAGGACTGGATTATCATAAAGAAGCTTTTGTGGCCACTTTCAAAGCGAAGAAGAACTTTGGCTACGGTGGTGGTTTGTGCACCGCGGGTTCTAAGGAATATGTGACTTTCTGGATCAAAGATTCATCAACAAACTGTCAGTGGGTGAGGGTGGGTACTCAGGTGGTCGTGTTACATGATATTCCCGGACACGCCGGCCTCTCATACTCCGCTATCCTTCCATATGACCTTACGAAGTTTAAAACCAAATGCGATGCGCCACGTGTAATAAAAGTACGTGCTGTGCTTTCATGGAATGTAGCACCCACAGGCCTGGACACTCCATACTGGGGTAACTTTAAAGAGGCACACGTGCAGATTCCGCCGATGCCTAAAGGCTGGAACGGGAAATCACCAAAAATGATTCTTTTAGGCGGCATTTCGGTTGATAACATTGATGACACCACAGGTCTTACGCTACCTGCTGCAAAATTTGAAATCAACCAGAACCCCGTGATCAACGGTAGCCGTTTTATGGGTAAGATCAGTGTTCATGGAGTTTCCTCTCCGTTTGCAGGTATGAGGTACCGTATTAAAGTAATCAACCTGGAAACAGGAGCTATGAATTATGTAAACGATCCGCTGCATCTTGTAGGTTATGATTCTTCCGGTAATGTGGTGCATACTACGGTGGTGCCTAACGCATCAAATTACTACACCTATCAGCCA
>CAYXUO010000211.1:0-2368 GCA_964468335.1 uncultured Chryseobacterium sp.
ACTCGAACACAAATTCCATGAGCCCGAAAACTTCGGCGAACTTCTTTTCTCCGATATCAACCTGAACCTTAAGAAAGGAGATAAGGTAGCCGTTCTGTCCAAGAACAGCCTTGCAATCACTGAATTTTTCGAAATTCTGGGCGGTAATACTCAATCAGACAAGGGTACCTTCAACTGGGGAATTACCACCAACCAATCTTATATGCCACTGGATAACACTTCCTTCTTCCAGGAAAACATCAATCTGGTAGACTGGCTCCGTCAGTTCACCAAGAATGACGAGGAAAGACATGAAGAGTACATGCGTGGATTCCTGGGTAAAATGCTTTTTTCCGGTGATGAAGCCCTGAAATCCTGTACAGTCCTTTCCGGAGGTGAAAAGATGCGCTGTATGTTCTCCAGAATGATGCTACAGAGGGCAAACGTGCTGCTAATGGATGAACCTACCAACCACCTGGATCTGGAAAGCATCACCACACTGAACAACTCGCTCACCAACTTCAAGGGAACATTGCTATTGGCATCTCATGACCACGAAATGCTTCAGACAGTGTGTAACAGAATTATTGAGCTTACGCCGAAAGGAATTATTGACCGCGAAATGAGCTATGATGAGTATCTGGCGGATAAAAAAGTAAAGGAGCTGCAGCAGCAGATGTATTCCTAAGGAACCGCGTTTCCCTTTAAATTCAAATAAACCGCTCACAGCATTGAGCGGTTTTTTAGTTTTACGGTACGCATGTGCCCGACCTCTTCCCACATTTTTTTCGTATTTTTGTTGAACTATGAGTCAAAAATGGATTTACAAACCCGAACCGGATGAAGATATCGTGGACGGCATCAGTTCGTCACTGGGTTTTGGAACTTTTGAATCCAAGATACTGGTTCTCAGAGGAATTGACAACTATCAGAAAGCAAGGGAATTCTTTAAACCCAACCTAAACGATATCCATAATCCCTTCCTGATGAAGGATATGCAGCTTGCTGTGGACCGCATAGCCACTGCCATTGAAAACGGCGAGAAAATACTGGTTTACGGCGATTATGACGTAGACGGAACCACCGCGGTGGCACTCATGTACCTCTATTTAAGCAAGATTGTAGACAAGAAATATCTGGAATTCTACATTCCGGACCGCAACTCTGAAGGCTACGGCATTTCCAAGGAAGGAATTGACTTTGCAAAAGAGAACGGTTATTCGCTTATTATCGCTTTAGACTGCGGAATAAAAGCTATTGACAAAATTGAATATGCGAAAGGACTAGGAGTAGATTTTATTATCTGCGACCACCACCTGCCTGGAGAGCAGATACCTGAAGCAGTTGCCGTCCTGGATCCAAAGAGAGCGGACTGCCGATACCCCTTCAAAGAACTGTCGGGATGCGGAGTGGGCTTCAAACTGTGCCAGGGCCTGAACAGCATTTATAAAATTCCGGAAGCGGAGCTTTTCGAACTTACTGACCTGCTGGCCATCTCAATTGCCGCAGATATCGTATCAATGTCGGGCGAAAACAGGGTGCTGGCAAAACAAGGCCTGAAAGTGCTCAGGAAAACCCGTAATTTAGGTTTAAGGATGCTTATCCCTTCGGATAAACTGGCAACTTTTGAGATTTCGAATATTGTATTTGAGATTGCTCCTAAAATTAATGCCGCCGGGCGTATTTCACACGGAAAGGCCGCGGTTGAACTTATGGTTTCGGACAACCTTAAGCAGGCACATCAAATTGTAAATGACATCATCACCCTTAACGACAGCCGACGCGAAATGGATATGAGCAGTACCACCGAGGCTTTGCTTCAGGTGGAGGAATCCGGGCAGCTTCAGAATTTCACTACCATCGTATATGGTTCGGGCTGGAATAAAGGGGTAATTGGAATTGTAGCCTCCCGGCTTACAGAAACCTATTATAAGCCTACCCTGGTTTTTACCGACGGTAATAACGGCGAAATGGTAGCCTCGGCCCGAACGGTAGCAGATTTTGACGTCCATGATGCCCTTGAAAACTGTTCGGACCTGTTCCTGAAATTCGGAGGTCATCCTGCTGCTGCAGGACTGTCGATGGAGAAAGACAAATTTGAGCTGTTCCGTGAGAAATTCGAGCGCATTGTTTCGGAAAAAATAAAGGATCATCAGAAAGAACCCAGCATCACCATTGATTCAATAGTTGACATTGACGATCTGAACAAGGATTTCTTTAACTTCCACAGGAAACTGGCACCATTTGGACCTAATAATATGAAACCTGTCCTGGTGCTGAAAAACCAGAAAATATCGGGCTTCGTAAAAACTATGGGAAAAGAGGAATGTCACCTGAAGTTTTATATAAGACAGGAATCAACGGGCAGGAATATTGAATGCGTAGGTTT
>CAYXUO010000212.1:0-2332 GCA_964468335.1 uncultured Chryseobacterium sp.
AAAAGCATTAAAACTAGGCCGGAAGTCGTTAATTTTTAGTTAAACATGAAAAAACTTAAATTAAGGCACTACCTATATAGCATCATATTTGTTAAAATTAGAAAGACAATAACATAATACTATGAAGAATATTTTTAAGAAATTATTACCTTATGCCGTCGTCGGTGTAGTTTCCGGCGCTACTACTTTCGGAGCTATTAATTATATGAAGAATGATAACTCCATTGCTGATACAGGGTATTTCTCTACCGCCAAAAGCGATGTTAGTTTTGCCGGGTTTAATCAGGCAGCATTGGGAGAAGATTTTGTGAAAGCTGCCAAAACGACAGTACCCGCAGTGGTAACGATTAAAAACTACTCAAACAAAACTGCAGGACGCAGCAGTGAACAGGATATTTTTGATTATTTCTTTGGTCAGCCCAACAGAAGCCAGCGCAACCAGCAGAGGCCAGACAATATTCCCTCAGGAATGGGTTCAGGAGTAATTATATCTCCGGACGGCTATATCATTTCCAATAATCACGTTGTAGCCGGAGCAAATAAATTGGAGGTTGTACTTAGTAACAGGAAAAGCTATATCGCTACACTGGTGGGAACAGACCCAAACACAGATATTTCTCTGCTTAAAGTTGAAGAAAAGGGGCTGCCCTATCTGAATTTCGCGAACTCCGACAACGTGGAAGTCGGTCAGTGGGTTCTGGCAGTTGGTAATCCCTTAGGACTTAACTCAACTGTTACAGCAGGAATTATTTCCGCCAAAGGGCGGGGTATCGGCATTCTGGGAGGACAGGGTAAGGCGAGCAATCCTATTGAAAGCTTTATCCAGACAGATGCAGCTATTAACCCGGGCAACTCGGGAGGTGCCCTTGTAAATCCCAATGGAGATCTTATCGGGATTAACTCGGCTATATCTTCTACTAACGGATATTATCAGGGTTATGGTTTTGCGGTACCTTCTAACTTAGCAAGAAAAATTGTAGAGGATATAAAAAAATACGGACTTGTACAGCGCGGATTCCTGGGGGTAAACTCACTTGATTTATCCAGTGACCAGCAGGTCGCTCAGTACAACCAGCAGTTTAAAACCAACCTGAAGGCCGGCAATGGAATATATGTAACTGAGGTAACCGCAAAAAGTGGTGCCGAGGACGCAGGACTTAGAAAAGGTGATGTGATTACCAAAGTGGACAACACAGTGATTACCGATTTTGCAGATCTCACACTTGCAATTGGAAGCATGAGACCCGGAGATGCTGTAAATGTAACATACCTGAGGAATGGTCGTGAGATGGTGTCACGCGTCGTGCTGAAGGATCAGCGTGGAAATACTTCTGTCAGGACCAAAGCGGATCTCACCGTGAGCGAAAAAATAGGTGCCGATTTCTCACCGCTGAGCGATAAGTTTAAAACCGATTACGGACTGAACAGCGGTGTTGTAACGAAGAATGTTCAGGAAGGCGGTGAAATGGCGAAAATAGGTATTGTAGATAACTATATCGTAATTGAAGTGAACGGCAAGCCAGTAAATTCACAGAAAGATGTGGAGAATCTGCTGAAAAGCCACCGCGGTAACGTTCAGATAAAGTTTGTTGACGAATATGGCCGCATCTACACTAAAGGATTTGTAATGCCCAACTAAGAAGCATCATGGATAATAAAGCATAAGCGCCCCGGTTTTTCACCGGGGCGCTTATGCTTTATTAAATAGCTGATCAACGTTGTTCTGCTTCACGCAAACGACGCTTTTTACGTTCATATATTACTTCTACGATTTTACCACCTATCCATGAAAAAGGAAAGAAGGTGAGGAAAATACAGATCTTATAGAATGTTGGATGATACGGAAAAATAATGATGTCCAGCATGGCCAGAAACAACAGTACAAAACCGATGAGTATGGCGTAGGCAACCTTACCATACTTCACAATAATGGCAGTTGCTACCCCACCCACTACAGAACCGATGCCTGTAAACAGCAGCAGGAAGCCAAAGAACCGGTGATCATTCTCAACCGATTTCAGGAAGGTTTCCCAATGTTCAAAAGGTGCAAAATCCTCAAAAGTAATCCAGCCAGGGTTGGT
Source organism: uncultured Chryseobacterium sp. (assembly GCA_964468335.1). GTDB lineage: Bacteria > Bacteroidota > Bacteroidia > Flavobacteriales > Weeksellaceae > Marnyiella. Next base: position 2,082 of record CAYXUO010000212.1, read on the forward strand.
TCTGATACCCAGGGTGATCACTAACAGCGCTATGGTTATACCTACCAGCACCGCAAAAGTATTTCGCAGAAAATTCATTATTCCTGATGTGCCATCATAGAGATCTCAATATCAACATTTTTTGGAAGACAGGATACCTGAACCGTTTCCCGTGCCGGATAACTGTCTGCATCCAGATAGGACGCATAGATATCGTTCATCACTGCAAAATCATCCATACTTTTCAGGAAGATAGATGCTTTTACACTGAA
>CAYXUO010000213.1:0-327 GCA_964468335.1 uncultured Chryseobacterium sp.
GGGTCACAGTCGTAGGCATCTTTAACATAAATCATGGCCTGACCTCTGGGTACGTCAGTAAATACGTTAGAATCCTGCCAGTTGATTCCATCCAGAGAATACTGGTAAGGAAGCGTGCCACCCGTAGCAGTAATCGTTATGGTATTGTTTGTAATATCAAGCTTAGTAATTACCGGAGTTGGAGATGCGTAAACTTTCACGGTTTGTCTGGTCACACAACCATCTGTCGTGAGATCTACCCAATACTCACCCACAGTTACGTTAGGCAGTACTTGTGTAGTAGCACCGGTGCTCCATTGGTAAGCCTGGAAACCTGGTCCTGCATCA
>CAYXUO010000213.1:337-2330 GCA_964468335.1 uncultured Chryseobacterium sp.
TAACTACAAGATTGATTTTTGCAATATTCCAGCAGCCGTTTACGCTGATAATTCTGGCGTATACCGTTGTTGAGCTGGACAGGTACACGTTCGGGTTGGCAATACTGTTGGTATCACTTATCGCATCCTGAAGTGAAGGATAGAATTTTTTGGTATTTGGAACCGTAGTCGTAATATTTGCAGTTGTAAGATCAAACTCAGACATCAGCGGTGTTCCAGGCAGGAAACATTCTATAAGATTAGCTTCTATCACATCAATTGGTGGGTAGAATGCCAGGGTGATGGTAGTGGTTTCTTCACATCCAAATTCATTTACATATTTCACGTAAATGGTTCCCTGTGCTGACATATAGGCCTGTGCCGCGTTATTGGAAATCTCATTGGTGCCGTTCTGCATGTCCGATAAAGTAGCGTAGTACTGAATGGAAGTCATGTTCTGGGTTCCAGTGTACAGCACTGCCGTTGTAAGGTCATACAGCGCCACCCCACTTGTGTAATTGCTGCAGGCAGTAAGTGTTGCCGGTGTCAGCTCAAATGATACATTCTCAAAATTGACCGTTCCATATTCTTTACATTTACTGATTGGACTGTCCGGGTTGTTAGGATCCACATAAGAAATGGCATAATGGTAAGTCGTAGTCGTATTTACTGAAATTGGATTGACAATCGGGTTGTCCCCGGAAAGCAGGTCATTCGTATTCAGGTGATAAGAGACCACGAAGTTTGGATTTCCATTTACGATTTGTGGCGTAAGGGTTGAGAAATCAAACATCTGTGGGAACTCGCAAAGTTTTACGATTCCGTCAAAATTTTGTCCCGGTTGCTGGAAAGGATAGGGCTGAATGGCCGGATCGTCAAATGGAGACAACAGTTCTGCTGTACCGCTCCACTGCAAGGTGAATCCATTTGTGGACATACTGAAGTTATCTACTACCAAATAGTAAGTTTGTCCCGGCAGAACGTCAAGGTAGCCACTCCACTGCTGTGAAACAGTTGGGTGAGTAACAGTCAAACTCAAGCCGGTAGGTCCATCCAATCCGGAATAGTTACAGCGGATAGGCTGACCTGTAGGTGTTCCTACCTGGGAGCACGGGATATTAGGCCCGTATACGGCAAAATCATAATCATCGGTGAAGTCATTCGGATTAATCGTAAAGGCCAGTGTTCCCGCTGTACCTGCAGTAAACTGATACCAAACAGTCATTCTTTCATCACTTCCCATACATCCGCCAAGTTCTTCATCAATAAGACCGATGCCTGAAGGGGTATAAGAGATCCCGGAGTTACCGCATACCGGAATTGCGGAAATACAGTCGGACTGACCATAACTGAAAGCCGATAAAAGTATTAAAAACGAAAGTAAAAATTTTTTCATGAGCTTCCCGGTTATTTGGTTAATGTTGTTAATACGGATTCATTGAAAGAAGCATAATGCTGTGCGATTTCCATCCCCCAGTCCGGATCCGTATTGACCTTTGGTTTAAAAGTCTTAAACTTTTTCAGTGCTTCTTTATAAAGTTCCAAGCCTTCAGGCTTATTGCCTCCTTTTTCTTCAGGTGTATGATATTTGAGTTCTGCCTTAAGCAGTGCAGCTCGCGGATTGTTAGCATCAAGTTTTAATGCCGTTGCCAGATAGTCAGCCGCAATTTGTCTGTCCTTGTCCGAGTTTTTTAAAGCAGCTCTTTGTGCATGTAGCATTCCGAGCAATGCCACAAACTCAACATTGTTTAATTGCTGTTTGGTAACAGGTAAAAGATATTTAAGGCCCGTTACTGGGCCATCCAGTGCGGCTTCAGATTTACCTTCCTTTACATAGGCCTGGCTTTCTTTCAGGCAGTTCAGTGCCGTGTAGTAGTAAGGTTGCCAATGGCTGTTTCCGTTACCCGCCAGGCTGGCAAAGTTGTACCGGAGATCAGTAAAGTCCTGCACCGTGGTGGCGGTCTTCATCTTTCCGATATTTTCAAGCATTTGCTTTTCGTAATTGCCTTGTGCA
>CAYXUO010000214.1:0-2327 GCA_964468335.1 uncultured Chryseobacterium sp.
CTTCCTGTATGTGCTGGCACCTACTGTGATGGACGGTATCCTTTTCATCGGTTTGCTCACCGCCTTCCTGGCTGCATTTTATGCCATGAGGCAGAATGACATCAAGAAAGTTCTGGCTTACTCCACTGTTTCACAGCTTGGATTTATGTTTGTGGCTTTGGGTGTGGGCGCTTATACAGCAGCCATGTTCCACCTGATGACACACGCATTCTTCAAAGCACTCCTGTTCCTTGGTTCCGGTTCTGTAATCCACGCCATGAGCGGTGAGCAGGACATGCGTTTCATGGGGGGCCTTAAGGACAAGATAAAAATTACCCATATTACTTTCCTTATAGGAACCTTCGCCATTGCCGGGATGCCTTTCTTCTCAGGAATGATTTCAAAGGATGAAATTCTTGTTGCGGCCTGGGCTAAAGGCCCGGTTTTCTGGGTGATCCTTTTCGCCATAGCTGCAATGACTGCTACCTATATGTTCAGACTTTACTATCTGACCTTCCACGGTGAGTTCCGCGGCAGCGAAGAGCAGAAAAATCATCTGCATGAAAGTCCGGTGAACATGACCTTACCGCTCATGGTGCTGGCTGTACTTTCAGTAATTGGCGGGCTTATTAACCTTCCGCACATTATTGCTCACGGAGACTATTCCAAATTACAGCAATGGCTGAGCCCACTGCTTGCAGAAGATATAAAAAGCCAGCTGGAAGCTAACCTGCAGAACCTTTCCCTAACCACTGAACTGATATTGCTCGGACTTACGGTTGCCATGTTCTTTGTAGTCTGGTTTATGGTAAGAAACAGATACGTGGTGAAAAACCACAGGCCTGTACCTGAAGAGAAATACACCGGCTGGGAGCGGTTGTCGGCCAGAAAACTATATGTAGATGAACTTTACAACGCTTTAATCGTAAGAACTGTTGAAGGATTCGGCCGCGCAGGAAAAATGTTCGACAATAATGTACTGGACAGAGTAGTAGATTTTATGGGCGAAGGTGCTGAAGACAGCGGTAAGGCCATGAAGAGACTCCAAAACGGAAATGTAGAGAATTATGTACTGGTCATGTCCCTGGCTGTAGGAATAATTTTGATTGTTAACTTTTTTATCCAATAATAATGTCGTACCATTTATTAGCATTATTACTTATACCACTTATCGGCTCAGGACTGCTGTTTGCCTTCAAAGGCAAAGCCGGTAAATACATCGCATTCGGCACCGCACTCATTCAAATGCTGCTTACCTTTATCGTGCTTTACTCTTTCGACAGTAAACCTACGGTGGACAGTGTGCTGCAGCATGAGATTAATGAGGCCTGGTTCCTGTCTATCAAAAGCAAACTTCATTTCGGTATAGACGGAATGGGTATGCTGATGCTGATGCTTACCAATATCCTGACACCTCTGATTATCCTGTCATCTTTTAATGAAAAAAACTCCTACAGAAACTCGTTCTACGCGCTGATCCTGCTTATGCAGTTTGGTCTTGTAGGTGTTTTCACTGCACTGGACGGACTTCTTTTCTATATCTTCTGGGAAGTTACATTAATTCCAATCTGGCTAATAGCGGGACTTTGGGGCCAGGAGAATAAAAGATTCGAGTTTACAACCAAGTTCTTCGTATATACTTTTGTTGGGTCTCTGTTTATGCTGGCTGGTTTCATCTACGTCTATAATTATTCGGCGTCGTTTGCTCTAACGGACATGTATAACGCCGATCTGAATCTTACGCAGCAAACTGTAGTATTTTGGTTTATTTTCTTTGCATTTGCAGTGAAACTACCAGTTTTCCCTTTCCACACCTGGCAGCCGGACACCTATACTTTCTCACCAACTCAGGGAACCATGCTTCTGGCGGGTATTATGCTGAAGATGGCGGTTTACGGGATTCTCAGATATCTCCTTCCTGTTACACCGGACGCGATTGCAGGTATTTCCGGTGCTATAGTTATTATGCTGGCTATAATTGGGGTACTTCACGGAGCTCTAATTGCACTTATTCAAAATGATTCAAAAAGGATTCTCGCTTACTCCTCATTTTCCCACGTAGGGCTTATGCTGGCGGGGATATTTGCATCAGCTATGCTGGTAACCAAAGGTACCTTTACTACTGAAGGCGGAACGGGCGCATTGGTTCAGGCTTTTGCCCACGGTATCAACGTTGTTGCGCTTTTCTACTGTGCAGACATCCTTTATAAAAGATTCAAGACACGGGACATCCGCCAAATGGGTGGTCTGGCCCGCGTGGCACCTAAATTCGCTGTGCTTTTCCTTATTGTGGTTCTGGGTTCCGTAGGTTTACCCTTGACCAACGGTTTTATCGGGGAGTTCATCCT
>CAYXUO010000215.1:0-2294 GCA_964468335.1 uncultured Chryseobacterium sp.
TTTTTCTTTCTGGTTTTGTAACCTTTAGCAGGCATACCGTTTCTTGATCTTGGGTGACCTCCGGAAGAACGACCTTCACCACCACCCATTGGGTGATCCACAGGGTTCATAACCACTGGTCTTGTTCTTGGTCTTCTGCCTAACCATCTGCTTCTACCGGCTTTACCGGAAACGGTAAGCTGGTGGTCAGAGTTGGAAACAGATCCGATCATTGCGAAACATTCAGTAAGGATCATTCTGGATTCACCGGAAGGAAGCTTTACAATCGCATATTTACCATCTCTGGATGTTAACTGTGCAGAAGAACCTGCACTTCTTGCCATTACAGCACCCTGTCCCGGCCTAAGCTCGATGCAGGAAATTACAGTACCCAAAGGAATATTCTTCAGTTTCATTGCGTTACCTACATTAGGCTCTGCAGTTTCAGAAGAAATTACTTTCTGGTCTACTTTAATACCGTTTGGAGCGATGATATATCTCTTCTCTCCGTCTGCGTACTCCAATAGAGCGATGAAAGCAGTTCTGTTTGGATCGTACTCTACAGTTTTAACCGTTGCTTCAACATCAAACTTGTTTCTTTTGAAGTCGATAATTCTGTATTTTTGTTTGTGTCCACCTCCGGTGTAACGCATGGTCATTTTACCAGTATTGTTACGACCACCTGACTTACTAATACCAACGGTTAGAGACTTCTCTGGTTTGTTGGTAGTAATTTCCTCAAAGTTGTTTACAACTCTGAATCTCTGTCCCGGGGTGATAGGTTTTAATTTTCTAACAGACATTACTATTATTTATGATTAATTTTATAAAATTTGCTTTATGCTGTAAGCAGCAGGCTTTAAGCAAACTGCTTACAGCTTGGTGTATACAGCGTTCTATACTGCAAAGACATCCAGCACTTCGCCTTCTGCAAGGGTAATTACTGCTTTTTTCAGTTTGTTGGTCTTACCAACCTGAAGTCCTTTCTTAGTATTCTTACTGGAAACTTTAGGCGCATAAATCATGGTCCTAACGTCTGCCACCTTTACATTATAAGCAGCTTCTACCGCATTTCTGATCTGGATCTTATTCGCTTTCGGGTTTACCAGGAAGGAATAATCGCCTCTGAGTTCAGTAAGGTAATTGGCTTTTTCTGAAATTACTGGTTTAATTATAATAGACATGATTTATTTCTTTAGGTTTTCCTGAAATTTTTCTACTGCCCCTTCAAAGAAAATGATCTCACCTGCATTCATAAGGTCGTAAGAGCTGATTTCGTTGTAGCTCAGTACCTTCGTTTTAGGTAGGTTTCTTGAAGATAAATACACATTGTTATTTGCTTCAGGAAGGATGAACAGAGATTTCTTACCGTTCAGTTCAAAAGCGTTAAGCAGTGTTACAAAGTCTTTAGTTCTAGGCGCATTAAGGCTAAGATCTTCCATTACTTTGATGCTGTTATCTTTCATTTTCTGGGAAAGAACAGATTTCTTGGCAAGTCTCTTAAGAGCTTTGTTCAGTTTGAATCTGTAGTCTCTTGGTTTTGGACCAAAAACTCTACCTCCACCTCTGAAAGTTGGAGATTTGATATCACCATATCTTGCAGAACCGGATCCTTTTTGCTTCTTAAGCTTCCTTGTAGAAGCTGTAATCTCGCTTCTTTCCTTGGATTTATGAGTTCCCTGTCTCTGTGCAGCAAGATATTGCTTCACTTCCAGGTAAACCGCGTGCTTATTAGGCTCAATACCGAATACAGTTTCGTCCAGGGTTATCTTTCTTCCGGTTTCCTTACCGGTGTTGTTTAATACTACTAGTTCCATCTTCTTACAATTACAAAAGAATATATAACACCCGGAATAGCGCCTTTTACAACTAAAAGGTTTTGCTCTTCATCTACCTTAAGTACCTGAAGATTCTGAACAGTTACCTGCTTACCTCCCATTCTTCCGGCCATTCTCATTCCTTTGAATACTCTGGATGGGTCAGAACCTGCACCAATTGAACCCGGCGCTCTAAGTCTGTTGTGCTGACCGTGTGTAGCCTGCATTACCCCTCCAAAGTTGTGTCTTTTCACAACACCCTGGAATCCTTTACCTTTCGAAGTTCCTGTTACGTCCACATACTCACCTTCTGCGAATATGTTTACATTTACTTCATCTCCTACTTTTTTTCTACTGATCAATTGTGCTAACTCGTTGCCTTGTAGTTTTGTTCCATCAAACTCGGTTATAATATCGCCTACTCTAAGATCTGAGTCAGCTGCGCTCGATTCAGGAAGTATTTCTGATACATAAATTCCTCTAGGGATCTCGTTTCTT
>CAYXUO010000216.1:0-2281 GCA_964468335.1 uncultured Chryseobacterium sp.
CGGTTATAAGATCCGTAGCTGGCGTTCATGCCCACTGGCTTCAGGATTCTCTGTTCAATAAATTCAGCCCAGGTTAAACCCGAAATACGCGTAATTACCTCGCCGGCCACAATGAACATAATGTTGTTATAATCCAGCGTGGAGCGGAAACGGTTTTCTGGTTTCAGATACCTTACGTTATGCACTATATCCTTTACTGTAAGGTTTCCACCTTCCGGGAAGAACATAAGGTCGCCCTGGCCAAGTCCCAGTCCGGTTCTGTGCGTAACAAGGTCCTTTATTGTAACCTCATGAGTAAGATACGGGTCATACATCTGGAATTCCGGAATATATTTGGTCACTTTATCGTCCCAGTTCAGTTTGCCCTCGTCTGCAAGGATGGCAAGCGCCGTTCCCGTAAAGCCTTTGGAGTTGGAAGCAATGCCGACCAGGGTATTTGCATCCATCTTATTCCGGGCAGCCAATGAATTCACGCCGAAACCTTTAGCATAGATTATTTTACCCTCTTTTATGATTCCGACAGAAATTCCGGGAACGTCAAAAGTCTTCAGGGTATTTTGAATGAGCTCATCAAGTTTTCTTTCTTCAACCTGCCCAAAAGAAAGCAGTGAAATGAGAATCAAAAGGAAGGATAGGTTTTTCTTCATTTATAATAAGTTTTCTCAAAGATAACGAATTCATTAACTTTGGAAAAAGCATAAATTGAACGAATGGTTAAACCAAGTAATAATGTCCGTACTGGAGGTCTTAAATATAAAATTTTACCAATAATCCTGCTTCTGGTGTTCTCTTCGGTCTATGGTCAGTTGCAAAAGCATGAACTTCCGCTTTGGCAAAAAGATAATGCCGGCGTGAGGGAAATTAAGATTTTTCGGGATGGTGAACATGTGGCTTTAAGGCAGTTCCGGTCTGACGGTAAAACTGCGTTTAAAATGATCAGAAATGTAAATTCAAAAACAGAGCATTCGGTAACTTTTTATACGGACGAGGGAGGGCTGGACCGGTACATTATGGCCAACTCCCGATCGGGCCTTCTTGTGTTTAGAGAACAAAAACTGGGGAAGACCAGGAAACATTTTGTTAATCGAGCTTTCGGGTACAATTTTATAGATCCGGATCGGAATCAATTTCTGTCTCAGATTCGCAATATTCGGGACAGTATATCTTTAATGGCTCACAGAAAAGTACGCCTGATGCTGGACGAAACTCCTCATTTAATACAAATTGATCACTTTGATGACGAGGGTAAAAGAGTTAAGACTTATAACTATCATAACGGAAAACTGATTGGCTTGTCAGCAAATGCCGGCCAGGCAGATGATACAGAGAATCATATTAAACCTGATGGGACACCGGCGGGAATCAGTATAGAGCGCAAAGAAAATTTAGTGGTAAGCATAAGGACAAACAGTACAGAAGATTTTTTTGGCTATAATAATGAAAGGATGTTAGTTCAGCACACCACCTATAACCTTGGGAAGCTGCAATACATCACGAACAACCGGTACGATCGTGACAAACTTGTTCAGCGGAAGTTTGAAGACCTGGACCGGAAAAAAGTGGTTGAATATTCATTTACTTATGACGGTAGCGGAAAACTGAAATCTATATTACAAAATGACGGTAAGAAAACAATGACCTATATTTACGAGTATAGTTATTGGGAATGAGCTCAAGGTTAAGGTTAAGGTTGAGGTTGGGAGTCCTCTTTCGTTGGGATTACAATTGAAAAAGGTAAAGTTGTCTCGTCTTTAGGTAATAAAGTCACCGGGTGCTCAAACCCGGCTTCTTCAAAGCCGACTTATTCCAGAAGGTTTCTACCCTGTGAAGATTTGTAATGCTGTTAAGACTGGACAATGCAATAAGTAATTAAGAAGTAAAGTAGTTAGAAAAACGGATTGCAAATCCGCACCATCAGAGGACACGGGTAATTTTTTAAGGATACTTTTTTGAAATGTCCACTCTATATTGAACATCTGACCTTCTCTAGATGCCAAGCGCAAAGGCAACAACAAAGAGCCACTATTAGCATTTTTTAACCTTTCTGCATTCGGCCGGTTTTGCCCGAAAACCCTAACTTTGTAAGAAAGTAAAATTATCAATGGAAAGTAAGAAAGAATTTTTTCTGGAATGTTATAAACTGGGCATTATTAAATTTGGACGCTTCACCCTTAAAAGCGGTATAGAAAGTCCCTTTTATGTGGATTTAAGGCCGCTGGCTTCCGATCCTAAAATTTTAAAACACCTGGCGAACTACCTTCTGGATATGCTTCCGCTTGAT
>CAYXUO010000217.1:0-2278 GCA_964468335.1 uncultured Chryseobacterium sp.
AAGAAAATTATGAAATAGACCTTTCTGACCTGGTGAACATCCGCACGTTCCTGGATCACAACAGAATCTGGAAGGATCCCTCGAATATGAATCCGGACCGGATATCCACATCAAGTGGAGCCTTTGCATTCCGCGGCAAAAGGATTCCGAACAAACTTGTGGAAGAAAATCTGAGAGAGCACATGAATTTATGGCTTCCCTACATTAAAAAGAACGGTTTACTGGTGATTGAACTTCACACACTGAATCCTGAACTCACCCACAATCATCTGGGTGAAACTGCTGCAACTGCCTACGATGCCACGCATGGATTCTCGGATCAGTATATTGTAGAGGTTGATGTTTTCCATAAAATCTGCAGTGAAGTTGGCTTGAGCGTGGATAAAGATCTGTTTAAAAGATACCCTGATTCTGACCTGGCCACGGTTTCAATAAATCTGCTGAAGGCATAAACGAAAAAAGCAAAGACCGAAATCTCTGCTTTTTTTGTGTAACCATGTTGTGCTGTCAACTATTTTGCGCGCAGCCTTTCCTTAATCTTTCCTATATTTTCCTTTGCAGAATCTTCCAGAATCAGACTTGCACTCATGTGTATTCTTTCGGGCATCAGGCGTTCGAAATGTTCGGTTCCTTCCCAGGATACTTTCTTGATTAATGCTAAAGCGTCTGTACTTCTCGCCGCCAGTGCAGCCAGAAAGTCTTCAAGTTTTGCATCCATTTCAGCAATCGTGGGTGAAACTGAATGGTACACGTCGTGTTCTTCGCACCAGTCAGCGCTGCGGAAGTCGGCATCAATGGACATCGCCGCGTAGGCAGACTTTCCAATTTTTCTCTCTACATAGGGTCCGATAACAAAAGGTCCGATTCCCAAATTCAGTTCGGTAAGTGCCATTGCTGCATTTTCAACAGCAAAACAGTAATCTGCCGCACAGGCAATTCCTACTCCACCTCCGGTAGTCTTTCCCTGAACACGAACGATCACCAGCTTACCGCAGTTGCGCATTGCATTGAGCACTTTTGCGAATCCGCCAAAGAATTTCGTAGATGTTTCAAGCTCTTCAATGGAAAGCAGTTCATCAAAACTGGCACCCGCACAGAAGGCCTTCTCGCCGTCTGATTTTAAAAGTATGGCTTTTACGCTACCATCTTTACCGGTTTCCAGAATAGTTTGGGCAAGTTGTTCCAGGATTTCACCCGGCAGAGAGTTACTTTTTGGGTGTCCGAAAGTGATTTCAGCAATATTATTCTTGATTTCTTGGTTTACAAATCCGTTGTTCATTATTCTTTATTTAACGCAATTAAATATTTATCCATGTATAACTGTTTCTCTTTGCTCTTGTACTGCTGAATATATCTGGGATGCTCCAGCACGGTCATTTTATCAAAAAAACGTTCTGCATTGTTCAGTTTTTCAATAAACGCCGCATTTTTATTTCCCAAAACAAACACTTCCGATGTATCCAGCCCCAAACTGATATGGCTCTTAATGCTTTCAACCATGAATTTCTTTACGGCTTCAAACAGTGATTTATCGTCGTAGTAATTCGCATTCAGCCAACTGCCATTTTTTTGTTTCCTGACAATGGCCAAAGGGAACGGCGAATTTATATAAAAATCGGCATAAAACCGTTCCGGTCCTCCATATTGCCAGATTACATCATATAAAAATACCGATGAAATTTCATGGGTGTGAGCAGATTTCATCTCAATCCCACAAACCGACTCCAACCTTTTCGTATCCGTAAACGGCACGCCGGTAACGCCGGCACCGTGCCGACTGGGATTAATTCCAATGATAAATTTCCGCTCTGACGTATCGTTATAGAACTTATGGTAAAAGGCAGTCATTGCCTCCAGGGTTTCGGGATTATCGAAAAATGGGTTCAGCACATCAAAACCTGGCGGAAGAGATTCGGTATACATCAGGTTTTTGTTGAATTCTACGACTTTCTCACCGAAGGTTTTCATTCTAATACTAAATTCTGTGCGTTATAGACTCCCGCTGATTGCGCTGATTCCGCAGATTTTTTATTTGAATCAACCTAAATGAATAGTAAAATCCATTCACTTTTCTAAAAATGTTTTTGTCAATTCGGTCGGTATTAAAATTTACTAAAATCCCTAAACGTTTATCTGCCAGTTTCAGGTATGTAATAAGTTGCTTGTGATGAACGTCGTGAATTTCTGCAACAGATTTAATTTCAATTATCACGCTATCTTCAACAAGAATATCAGCTCTGTATCCTGCATCAAATACTATGTCTTTATATCTTATGGA
>CAYXUO010000218.1:0-2277 GCA_964468335.1 uncultured Chryseobacterium sp.
CACTTTGGAAGCGTCAACCCAACCCGGGTAGTCTTTATTCACCAACTGGTCAATTCCGTATGACGTCATAAAACGGTTGGTACGGCCAGGGTAACCTACAATCATTGCCATATCGCCCGGTTTAATTGGCTTAATGGAAACAGGAAGGTGGTGCTTAGGTTTGAACGGAATGTTGTTTGGAGAATATTCCGCGGGATTCCCGTTAGCATCAGTATAAACTCTGAAAACTGAAAAATCGCCCGTATGTCTTGGCCACTCCCAGTTATCCGTATCGCCGCCGAATTTACCGATGGAGTTTGGAGGAGTACCTACCAGACGTACATCCTTATAGTCCTGATAAACGAAGTAGTAGAATTCATTTCCGTTATAGAAATCTCTAACAGTTACTACATACTTACCGTTTTCGGAGTTCTCGGCCTGTATTTTTTTGTATTCGGCATCAATGATGTCTCTTCTGTCCTTTGCCGACATCTGATTGTTCAGAAGTGAATTGATTCTTGTGGTTACATCGTCCATACGAACCAGAAAACGAACTGAAAGTCCCTTTGCAGGAAGTTCCTCGCTTTTCTTCATTGCCCAGAAACCATTGGTAAGGTGATCCTTTTCAGGAGTGGACAATGCTGCAATCTGCCCGTAACCACAGTGGTGATTGGTAAATACCAAACCTTCTCTGGATACGATTTCGGCTGTACAGCCACCACCGAACTGAACGATGGCATCTTTCAGACTTGCCTGGTTTACGGAATAGATCTCTTCTGCAGTAAGTTTCAAACCTTTTTTCTGCAAATCCTGTCCGTTGAGCCTCTTAATCAGCATCATCAACCACATACCTTCATCTGCACGCATCTGAACGAAGCTGAGCATAAAGGTCAATAACAAAAATATTCTTTTCATTTTTAAAAATTATTTTAAGCCTGCTAATTTAATGCTTTTATTATAAATGCCTGCCCAATGGTATGAAAATGGCTCGTTTTGGGACACAAATCAGCTGTCATTCAACAATCACTATGGAAATAAATCCGGAAATCATTGGCTTTATAGCCGGCGGGCTTTCGTCTGCACTTTTTATCCCACAGATCATCAAGATCCTCAGAGAGAAATCTGCAGAGGAAATTTCGCTCTTAACCTGCATTATAGGTATCGTAAGTTCTGCCCTCTGGTTATGGTACGGAATACTGCAGGATCATATTTCCATGATGGTTACCAACAGCATTGCGGTGGCTGCGACGGCTGTACTGGTGGCCTTGAGGCTGATTTATAACGGAGAAAAAAACTAAATTTGTAACAGGACATTAATAAACTAAACTATATGCTGGAGAATAAAGAACATTTATATGAAAACGCTGTGCTGGTGGGGGTGATAACTCAACAGCAGGAAGAAGACAAGCTTATTGAATATATGGATGAGCTGGAATTTCTGGCTCATACCGCAGGTGCCACCGTTGTAAAACGCTTCACCCAAAAACTTACTCAGCCGGACTCCAAAACCTTCATCGGTAGCGGTAAGGCTCAGGAAGTACGCGATTATGTAAAGGAAAACGGAATAGGCACCGTAATCTTTGACGATGAACTTTCCCCTTCCCAATTGAAAAACCTTGAAAAGGAAATTGAGGTAAAAATACTGGACCGTACCAACCTGATTCTGGATATTTTTGCACAGCGGGCTCAAACCTCGTACGCCCGAACACAGGTTGAACTCGCTCAGTATCAATATCTTTTGCCGCGGCTGACGCGTATGTGGACCCACCTGGAAAGACAAAAAGGTGGAATTGGGATGCGCGGACCCGGGGAAACGGAAATTGAGACTGACCGACGGATCATCCGGGACCGTATTTCCCTGCTGAAGGAAAAATTAAAGACAATAGACAGGCAAATGTCCACCCAGCGAAACAACCGTGGAAAAGTTGTGAGGGTGGCGTTAGTGGGGTATACGAATGTAGGTAAATCAACACTGATGAATGCCCTTTCAAAATCTGACGTGTTCGCCGAAAATAAACTCTTCGCTACTTTGGACACCACGGTGCGTAAAGTGGTCATTGGGAATTTACCTTTCCTGCTCACAGACACGGTGGGTTTTATCCGTAAATTGCCTACTCAGCTTGTAGAGAGTTTCAAATCTACGCTGGATGAGGTTAGGGAAGCAGACCTTCTGATTCATGTAGTGGATATTTCGCACGAAAGTTTTGAAGACCATATAGCCTCCGTTAACCAAATTCTTATGGAAATCAATGCCCATCAAAAGCCGATGATCATGGTGTTCAACAAGATTGATGACTT
>CAYXUO010000219.1:0-630 GCA_964468335.1 uncultured Chryseobacterium sp.
GCAAAGAAAACCGCAAGTCCTTTCCTGTACCTTCATACACTCATCCATACCGGACTTTGCATGCTTTTTCTTTGGGATCTCAATCTGTGGTGGATCGCGGCACTCGTTGGTGGAAGCCATTTTATCATTGATGCCCTGAAGCTTCACCTTCAGAAGACCACTACCAAAAAAAGATGGTTCATAATAGATCAGGCTTTGCATGCGCTCGTAATTGCGGGCGTGGGAGTAGCTACCGACCAGTTTGATCTACCGCTTCTGATGAGCCAGCAAACGCTTATTTTCCTTACCGGCGCAGTATTTCTTACAACACCGGTTTCCATTTTGATAAAGACACTGCTTTCCGCCTGGACCCCCGTGTCCATAGAACACAGTAAAATGCAGACGGAAAGCCTTACGCATGCCGGAAAATATATAGGTATCCTGGAACGTTTATTAGTGTTCACCTTCATTGTGGTAAACCATTGGGAAGGCGTGGGATTTATGATTGCCGCAAAATCGGTTTTCCGATTCAGCGATCTGGCTGAAGCCAAACAGCGCAAACTTACAGAATATGTACTGGTAGGAACATTACTTAGTTTTGGTATTGCAGTGCTGACCGGTATTTTGGTTAGAATCTAAAGAGAGAAGTTA
>CAYXUO010000219.1:640-2274 GCA_964468335.1 uncultured Chryseobacterium sp.
TAAAGAGTAAAAGAAAGATGACAAAAGGAGCAATGTTATACGAGGGAAAAGCCAAACAGGTTTTTGCGACCGACCATCCCGAGCAGGTGGTTGTACGGTTTAAGGACGATGCTACGGCTTTTAATGCCCAGAAACGTGGAAATGTGGACCTGAAAGGCGAGATGAACAATGCCATTACCACGCTGATCTTTGAATATCTGAATGAGAGAGGAATTCAAACCCATTTCATAAAGAAACTGGACGAACGCGAGCAGCTTGTAGTAAAGGTGGATATTATCCCACTGGAAATGGTGGTCCGTAACTATTCTGCAGGAAGCATGGCGCAGCGCTTAGGTGTGGAAGAAGGCATTAAGTCTCCGGTAACCATCTTCGATATCTGCTATAAGAAAGATGAGCTGGGAGATCCTCTCATCAATGACCATCATGCTGTA
This sequence comes from uncultured Chryseobacterium sp., assembly GCA_964468335.1. Taxonomy (GTDB): domain Bacteria; phylum Bacteroidota; class Bacteroidia; order Flavobacteriales; family Weeksellaceae; genus Marnyiella. The sequence continues at coordinate 1,072 of CAYXUO010000219.1, forward strand.
TTCCTTGGAGCTGCAACATACGAAGAGCTTAAGGACATGTACACGCTTACGGCACGCATCAATGAAATCCTGATTGATCTCTTTGACAAAATGAACATCATCCTGGTGGACTTCAAGATTGAACTTGGAAAAACCGCCGACGGAACCATTATCCTGGCCGACGAGATTTCGCCGGATACCTGCAGACTGTGGGATAAGGATACAATGAAGAAGCTGGACAAGGACCGTTTCCGCCGCGATTTGGGCGAAGTGACCGAGGCGTACGTAGAAATTTATGAACGACTGAAAAAAGTGCTGGATAAATAGAGGCCCCAGCTTATAAAAATGACAGAATTACAACAGTTTAAGGAAGATTACCTAGCGCAGTTTAAAGAAAGGACCTATGGCAGGAACCTGCTGAAGGCTGAAGACCCATTTGATGCCCCTTCGGAGGAGTGCGGCATTTTCGGCATCTATTCCGATACCGATCTTGATACTTTTTCCCTGTCGCAGTTCGGGCTTTTTGCCCTTCAGCACAGAGGACAGGAGGCCTGCGGTATCTCTGTAATGAAGGACGGGAAGATCGTAAACATAAAGGACGAAGGTCTTGTACTGGATGTGTATAAGGAAATCCGCGATCCGGAAATGTTTATGGGCAACTCGGCCATCGGACATAACCGCTACACTACTGCCGGCGACAAGAAAAAGTACAATTACCAACCTTTCTTTGCCAAGAACGAATACGACCAGATTGTACTCTCAATTGCGCACAACGGTAACCTTACCAATGCGATCACGCTTAAGAAGGAGCTGGAAGCTGAAGGTGTGGTTTTCCGTGCCACGTCGGATTCAGAAGTAATCCTGCGACTCATCCAGAAAAACCTGGATTTGGGCCTTCGTGGAGCCATTAAGGCCACCATGGAAAAGATTGAAGGTGCCTACTCTGTAGTCGGGATGACACGTAACAAATTCTTTGCTTTCCGTGATTTCAATGGGATCCGTCCGCTGGTATTGGGCGCGATAGATGAAAAAACCTTTGTGGCTGCCTCCGAATCTGTGGCTTTGGATGCCGTGGGTGCACAGTATGTACGTGATATCCTTCCGGGGGAGATCGTATACACCAGCGAAAATGAAAAAGGACTGAAATCTTTTCTTGTAAAAGAGAACTGCGAAAACAGGATCTGTGCCTTCGAATATATTTATTTTGCCAGACCCGATTCCCTG
>CAYXUO010000220.1:0-2237 GCA_964468335.1 uncultured Chryseobacterium sp.
GTGAGCGCACGCCCAGACAGCGCGCCGCCATCACAAATTCCATCTCTTTGGCGGCCAGGACGGGGCCGCGCGCCACACGGGCGAAAATCGGCGTATACACAATAGCGATAGCGATGATGGCGTTGTTCAGCCAGCCTTCCTGTATAGCCTCCAGTCCGCCCTTGGTGTAGGTGGAACGAAGGTTCGTAAACATATCCGCCGCCGTAGATTCCTTTACAGAATAGTTAAAGGAAGGTTTGATGGGGCAGGGGAAACCGCCTTTGGCCACGATAATGGATTCCGGATACTCAATATGGCGCTGGTCCAGCGGTATTTCCTGGATTTCCTGAGTGTATTTGTTGTAGAATACTACTCCGGAAACCTCTTCGGTATACGAAACGCCGCGTTTGTCGCCCAGGAGATTGATGAGTAATCCTTTATGCCCCACGCTGATGACGTCGTAGTTCATAGGCTGCAGCAGCGCGGCTACGATGGCCAGGAAAATGAAGGTTGCCGGTTTCCACTTCAAGCCGTTCGGTTGTCGCTTCCCGTTTTTGTCCGGCTCCGAATAGGTGAGGAGATCCAGTTTGCGGGTGAAGATTCCGATAATGACTGCGAGTGCAATAAGCATCAAAAGTAAAAATGTTAATGACATATAGTTTGTTTTTAATGGTTTCGATTAATAATACGGAATTTTATTGAGAAACCCAAGTATTCGTGTCAAAAAACTATTAAAAAATGTTAATATGCAAACAATACCTCTGTAATATGAATATATATGCTTTATACTCAAACTCATAGCCGATCCGGCGGCCGGTTGCGGCTTTAGTGGACCTATCTGCTTAGATAACAGCTTGTCTTAGGTTAAAGGCACCGGTTTGAACAGAAAACGCTCCGAAAAGCGGAGCGTTTTAAATCTTAAGTGAACGTTTTAAAAGTTCATAAACAGTTTTGGGTTCACGGGTGTGTTGTTATTATGGACCTCATAGTGCAGGTGCGGTCCGGTGGAGCGGCCACTGTTTCCGGATTTGGCAATCACATGGTTCACCTTTACTTTGTCATTGGTACGCACCAGAACTTCGGCAAGGTGGGCGTACAGTGTAGCCAGACCGTTACCGTGTGAAATGATGACACAGTTTCCGTAGCCTCCTTTCTGTCCGGCGAAGATTACGGTGCCTGCGGCGGTACATCTTACATCGCTGCCATAGGCAACGGCAATATCCATCCCCTTATGAAACTGGATCTGGTCAGGTTCTGCCGGTGCATTGTTCACCTCGCGGACGGTCGCCTTCTTCGCCGCAGCGGGAGCGCTTATACTTGCCGCAGCCGCTGAAGCAGGCACGGTAACATTGGCATATACGGGCACGGTTTTCTTGCTGATGTTACCCAGGCTGTCTTTTTCTTCAACTATCTTTACTGAAACTACACGGCGCTCGGTAGTTGAAGCAGGTGTTTTTGCGGCCACAGGTGCGCTTGCCGGTGCAGCCGGAGTTTTTACTGAAGCCAGGACGGTGCGGAAAGGAATCGGGTTTTTCCTTTTGCCGAAATTGGAGGAAATATAACCGCCGCTTGGCATTCCCAGTGGCACCTGCATCAGTTTGTTCTGCAGATCCATCAGGTACTGGCTGTAACGGTTGGACTGTCTGGCCAGATATACGGAACTTGCCAGGCTGTCCTGATCCAGCTGCTCAATTTTTAAGTTAGAAACGTTTCTGGACGAGAGAAAGGAATTGAGGTCCCGCACGGTATTGTCTACCTGCAGCAGGTCATTTTTCATCTTGGCATAATCTACACTGTCTTTCTGCGTGTTGATCTTCACCAGATTAACTTCGTAATTGCGGTCGTCCTTAGTGGTCCAGAGTTTTGCAATGATGAGTGCCTGCGCAAAAATTACCGCGAGAAATGCGCCCAGCAGCATCCTCTTTTTACTCTTTTTGGTAAATAACTTTTTCATTATAAGAAATTGCTTGCTGTATGTTTTAAATAACAGTCGGCAAAATTAAAAAAAAATGGACATGACTGTCATTTTTTAACAGAACTTTAAATTGGAATACCTTTAACGCAGAAAAAATGATTTAATTGTACGGCAAAGCTGGTTTTATTACATTTATGATAAAGAAGGCACTCAAGTGTTTTACCTATCTTTGCCCCCTCGATTTGTGTTATGGTAAATAAGAATACAGCTGCAGAAACCGCAGCTTTGGCTGCAGGTAAAATGTCGGCCGCAATTCCGGTAGGCGTTGTGGGAAGCGGCAGTT
>CAYXUO010000221.1:0-2175 GCA_964468335.1 uncultured Chryseobacterium sp.
GTTCTTGGCTCCTGGCTCTCACCTTCTAACCTCTTAACAGATCCTACTTTGGGATTGCCACGTCGCTCTTTCCGTCCGCTCCTCGCAATGACAGCCTTGTAAGTTTGGGAAATGTCGTTCGCCTCACCTTTTCCTTTTTACTTTTGCCTTGGCTCTTGATTCTTGGCTCTAATCCAACCACAGAGAACACAGAGCGTTTACAGAGCGCACAGAGTTTAATTCAAAATCCATAATCCAAAATCTGATATCTGATGTCTAACATCTTTTTTCTTTCTTCTTTCCTCTAAATCAGAAATCCTGCCTCTAGCCCCTACCCCTTCTCAAAATTCCCGAAAACATTGTCAAAGCTCCCGGCACTTCCCTGAAACTTCAGCACCTTCGTCTCGGGCGCGGCCACCATATTAGCATCGCGCTGACGCTGAAAATCCAGGAACAGAGGCATGGCCAGGAGTTGCTTCTGGATATCCTCATTCAGATACACGGAATGGTGGCAAAAAGTCAGCCCGTCTTCTTCCACAAAAATCTGATAGCGGAACTGCGTGTGGTCCAGCTCGCGGAAAGATTCCAGGAACAGCTCAATATTTGCTCTGTTGGCATCAGCAAATTCCGGCTTCACGGTATATCTTACCTGTATATTTATCATTGTTTGTTTTTTAATGCTGTAAGCTTACGCTTTAGACTTTAGACTTTAGACGATATACTTACTATTAATAAAAACCTGAGATGTTATTAAATCAGCTGTTCGAAGCCATGGCGACCGAAGTCTTTGTTATTTAATCTTGGTTCTTTCGTCAGAAATCTAACTACAGAGAACACCGCGTTAACATTTAACTCTTCCTTCCGGCTCCAAGTTCATTTCAATGTTACTTTGTTAAACCTTCAAGGTTTTAAAAACCTTGAAGGTTTAACATTTTCAAAGAGAACACTAAAAAGCCGTAGGTCTTCACTCCCCTTATCCTTATTCTTTCCTCTTCCTTCATTCCTCAAAATCAGAAATCCTGGCTACGCCTTACCTTTTTACCTTTGTCTTTTTGCTTTTTACTTTTGCCTTGGCTCTTTGACTCTTCGAAACCTTGAAGGTTTAACCCATCCCTAAAACAAATCGTTCTCCGTAATACTCTTGTCATGCTTGGTATAATCCACCGGTCTTTTCGCGAAGAAATCATCCATGGAGTTCGCGAAGACTTCCTCTTCAAACCATACCATTGGCTTAAACTGTTCCGGCGTGATGTTATAGCGGGTTTTCATGCTTATTTTTTTCAAACTGTCATCCACACGGAACTTCATGAAGTTCAGAAGGTCTTCCTTGGTAAAATTATCGATCTCACCCAGTTCAAAGATCCAGTCCAGGATCTCCTCTTCTACCTGAATGGAATGATCCACAAGGGTGTAGATATCTTCAATATCGGAATCCGTAAGCAGTTCCGGCTGTTCTTCACGGATCTTATTGATAAGGTAGATACCGGCGTTGGCATGGATCTGCTCATCCACAGAAGTCCACGCGATAATATTGGATACATTCTTCATATATCCTTTAAACCTTGTAAAAGACAGGATAATGGCAAACTGTGAAAACAGGGAAACGTTTTCAATCAGGATGCTGAAAAGCAGCAGCGACGATACATACTCTTTAGGTGTGGTGGAATTGGCATGCTTAAGCACATTGCTCAGGAAATCAATTCTTTTCTTAATGGCCGGAATCTCAATCACCTGCGTGAACGCATCATTATAACCCAACACTTCCAGCAGACGCGAGTAAGCTTCGGAGTGGCGGAATTCACACTCGGCAAAAGTGGAACCAAGGCCGTTAAGTTCCGGCTTGGGCATATGATTATACAGATTCCCCCAGAAAGTCTTTACCGAAACTTCTATCTGCGCAATAGCCAGCAATGCGTTTTTCACTGCATTCTTTTCATGCGGCTCCAGCTGTGACTGGAAATCCTGCACATCGGCCGTGAAATCCACTTCAGAATGCACCCAGAAAGATTTGTTGATCGCATCTACAAACTGCAGTACTTCCGGATACTCAAATGGCTTATAACTTACTCTCTTTTCAAAAATCCCCATAAAGTGACTCAGTTTATATCGTGTTAAAAATAGTAATGATAATAAATACCCGTTTACCCATGTAACTGACTGTCAGATCATTAAGGTACAGTCAACAGGATTTGCGGC
>CAYXUO010000222.1:0-2085 GCA_964468335.1 uncultured Chryseobacterium sp.
CACCTACAAGCGCGGCATCCGTTTCATCAACATCCCTACTACCCTTTTGGGCATGTGTGACGCCTCCATCGGTGGGAAAACGGGTATAGACCACGGATACATCAAAAATATTATAGGCACTTTTGCAGAATCCGACCTCACTTTAATCTATCCGGACTTCCTGAAAACCCTCCCCTTTGAGGAGTTGAGGAGTGGATTTGCCGAAATGCTGAAGCATGGGTTAATTGCCGACAAACAGCATTGGCTGGACCTGACATCTTTGCCAGAACTGAAAGCTGAGCTCATCTATCCCCATATTAAGCGTTCCTGCGAAATAAAAACTGAAACAGTAAAGGCTGATTTTCATGAGAATAATATCAGAAAGACGCTGAACTTCGGCCATACCATCGGCCATGCGGTGGAAAGTTTCTTTCTGCAAAGCGGAAAACCCATACTCCACGGTGAAGCGGTGGCCCTGGGAATGATTTGTGAGACAAGGCTTTCCGTACTGCAGGGAATGTTGGCCAATGATGAGGCAGATGAAATTATGCAGAATATCTTTAGATTATTTCCGAAAACAGATCTTGCAGACATTAGCCCCGAGCAGCTGTTAGCACTGATGAAGTCTGATAAAAAGAACGTTGAGGGTCGGATCAACTTTTCACTGCTAAAGGGTGTTGGAATGTGCGCCTATAATATATCCTGCACTGAAGACAATATTTACCATGCTTTGCATTATTATCAAAATTTGTCCTGATTTTAATACATTTTAGCAGATAAATTAAAAACCGGAGTATGTTAATATTGGTAGGCTGATATTGATATAACACATTGAATATCAATTTTTTAAAATATACAATTTTTAAACTATTGTTTAATTTAACAGTTTTGTTTCCGTTTTTGGCACAGCGTTTGTGTAGTTGGTATCTGTATAGAACAATTAGCAAGTCCAGTAGTAATGGCGGTTTATGTAAATTGTATAAGTTTTTTTTATAATTATATAATTTACCCAACACAAAAACAACCTTCATTATACATTTGGCAAAAATTTAAGAAAAATTAAGACAATTAAAATTAAAAGTTATGAAAAAGTTATTTTTAAGTGCAGCCGTGGTAATGAGTACATTAACATTTGCACAGCAGTTTGGTGTTAAAGCGGGAGTTAACGTTGCATCACTTTCAAAAGATGGAACAATGGAAGATCAGTCCGCAAAAGTTGGTTTCAACGCAGGTCTATTTATGAATATGCCACTTGCAGAAAGTTTTAGCTTCCAACCAGAGTTATTATATTCCCAAATGGGTGAAAAAAATGTCTACACTGAATCTGCTACAGTGGCTGGTGTGACAACCACATACAGAGAAACTGGCGAAATAGCATTGGACTATATAACATTACCACTTATGTTCCAATATAATGCTACTCCTGCATTTTACTTAGAAGCCGGACCAGAACTTGGATTGATGGTTAGCGGAAAAGCAAAAGGTGATGTAGAAACAACCACAACAACTGGCTCATCTACAAGTACTGTTGTATCAAACTATTCAAATGATTTAGATAAAGATCAAATGAACACCTTTAACGTTGGGATAGGGATTGGCGCTGGTTACTACTTCACTCCTAATATAGGTATTACTGCAAGATACGTTGCAGGCTTAACTGACATCGCTAAGGATAGACCTTCAGGAAGCGACGCAGTAAGAAACAACGTATTTCAGGCTGGTTTAGCTTATAAATTCTAATCAGACCACTGATTTAAATAAAGAAAGGTTGAGAAAATTCTCAACCTTTTTTTTATTTCTATTCGTCAGTGTAATCGGAACTTGGACCGGGCGGAACAGGATATTCTTCGGTAAAGCAGCCAAAACAGTGATTGGAGCTGCCCAAAATAATCTTCAGGTTATCCATGCTCAGAAATTCCAGCGAATCCACACCCAGATAATCGCGCAGTTCATCCTTGGTCATATTGGCCGAGATCAGATCGTCCTTAGACGGTGTATCAATTCCAAGATAGCAGGGTGCAATAATTGGCGGCGAAACACTTCTGAAATGGATCTCCTTAACACCGGCATCCTTCATAATCTTTACCAGACGCTTTGAAGTCGTGC
>CAYXUO010000223.1:0-2063 GCA_964468335.1 uncultured Chryseobacterium sp.
TTATAATGTAGTGCTCTGTGAGCGGGGTATTCGCACTTATGAAGAATATACACGGAGGACAGGTTGTACGTGGATTACTGTACAGAACGAGATTGCCTATCTTCGGGAGGTCCACTATAATTCGAAGGTCCAGATCAGCAGTAAAACAATAGAAGTACGCGACCGGATTTCAAAAGTGGAAATCCTGATGAAAAGTGAGGACGGTAAAACTGTAAATGCCGTACTTTGGATCACAGTGATCTACTTTAATATGAAAACAAGGAAATCGGAAGTGCACCCACCGGAAACCCGTGGGATGTTCGAAGAGTTTTTAATGGAAGTGCCCGAAAAAACTTTCGCCGAAAGGGTGTCTTACTTCAGAAAGCAGAATAAATTATCATAATAACACATTAATGAAAAAAATACTTGTTGTTGGTGCCAATGGACAATTGGGAAAATGTCTGCAGACTGTTGCGGCAGATTATGAGTGGTCTCACCTTTTCAAATTTTTAAGCTCCGAAGATCTCGATATTACTGATTCCCATGCTGTGCTTTCTGTTTTGGAGAAAGAAAAGCCCGACTTCTGCATAAATGCGGCCGCCTATACTGCCGTTGATCTTGCCGAAAAAGAATCAGAGAAAGCGTTCGGCGTAAATGCTGAAGGCCCGCGAAATCTGGCCGAAGCCTGTAAGGATGTTAAAGCCACGCTTATTCATATATCCACAGATTATGTGTTTGACGGTGATACTGAAATTTCCTATGACGAAGAAAACTTTACCCATCCGAAAAGTGTCTATGGTGCTTCTAAGCTCAAAGGGGAAGAATTGGTGTTAGACTCCAATCCAAAGTCCATTATTATCAGGACCTCATGGCTGTATTCGGAGCACAATAAGAATTTTGTAAAGACCATGCTGCAGCTTTTTGGTGACAGGGAAGAAATTGGAGTTGTAAATGACCAGTTTGGTCAGCCAACAAATGCTAATGATCTTGCTGAAGCAATAATGCAGATAATTAATTCTGACCGGTCAACGTCTGGTGTTTTTCATTTTTCAAATTATCCGGAAACTACCTGGTACGCATTTGCAGAAAAGATCGCTGAGTTTTCCGGATCCCAAATTAAAATCAACCCGCTTACCACTGAGCAGTACCCAACACCAGCTGCACGACCGCACCGCAGCACAATGGCTCTGGACAAAATTGAATTGACTTACGGAATTGAACCTAAACATTGGGAGAACAGTTTGCAGGAATGTCTGCATACATTATTGGAAACGAAATGAGAAAGTTTATCTATTTATCAGCAGCAATTGCTTTTAACTGTGCCTTTGGCCAGAATGTAATCTGGAATGAGGTGGTTAAAAGCCGTGAGGGAGCAGAAAAGGAACTGTACAGGATTAACCCTGCCGGTTCAGACGCGGAGTATTTGGGTGAAGTGGAAGTTCAGGGCTTCTCGGTTGACGACTCAAAAGTTTTCGGACTCCTGTATAAGAAGGCAAAAGATATTGGAGCCAATGCATTTTCATTCCGTCATTTCGAAACCGTTGACGGTAAAACACAGAAATTTGATCCCTGGAATTACAGGATCAGTTTATACTATATGCCTACGCAAGAAATTCCTGAAGAAAAAGGTTTTATATATATATATGCGCCACCCGCGCAGGACCAGCATATTACCTTTAATAAAGAGCAGATCAGGTTTAAGGAGCGAACTTATACCAAACGGAAACTTACGGAGGGCGAAACCTATACCATATCTACACGTAAGATTCTTGGATCATCAGTAAAGTTCAAAGCAGATGTCCAGCAACCCGCGCTCTATATGCAGCTTCAAGCCTTCCAGGTACAGTCGGCACCTTATGGTGAGGCCGGGATTAACCTGAAGTCGGGTGATATTATCAGGCTGGAGAGGTCATTCGCAGATTTCCTCAGCGTGATTTACACCGAATTTAAATAATTCCAAATTCCGGATAGGCCAGCCATTGCTGGAATTAAAAGAAGGGTCAGCTAAGTATTCGTAATGTCAGTCATGAGCCCCCACAACTTTCCATCTTCGTTTCCAGGTGTTTATATAATTTCCGGAAATT
>CAYXUO010000224.1:0-2036 GCA_964468335.1 uncultured Chryseobacterium sp.
CGAAAGTAACATATGTTACGGTGCAGGCTTAATTCAATGCTTAATTTTGCATCACTGAAATACAGTAAATATTAAATAATTCAAAAAATATAAAACTATGTTCTTTAAACACATTTACGACAAAAGTTTAGCACAGGGAAGTTATCTGATCGGATGTCAGGCCACCGGAGAATCCATTGTAATTGATGCCAAGAGGGATGTGGATACTTACCTGGATATTGCGCGGGAAAACAACCTTAAGATTACCCATATTACCGAAACCCATATCCATGCAGACTTCCTGGCCGGTTCCAGAGAACTGGCAGCGCTTACGGGCGCGCAGATGTATCTTTCTGATGAAGGTGGCCCGGACTGGCAATATGAATTTCCTCACAAAGGACTGAAGCACGGAGATAAGATAAAAGTTGGTAACCTAACACTGGAGGTACTTCATACGCCCGGACACACACCGGAAAGTATCAGCTTCCTGCTAACCGACCATCCAGCTACAACTGAACCGGTGATGATTTTTACAGGTGACTTTGTTTTTGTAGGCGATATTGGCAGGCCGGATTTACTGGAGAAAGCCGCTGGATATACCGGAACCCAGGAGAAGGGTGCACATGAAATGTATGCTTCAGTGAAGGATTTTGCACAACTGCCATCCTTCCTTCAGGTCTGGCCGGGGCACGGCGCGGGATCGGCCTGCGGCAAAGCGCTGGGAGCAGTTCCAAGCTCCACCGTAGGGTATGAAATGAAGCGCAACTGGGCCTTCCAATATGAAAATGATGAGGATGGTTTCGTAGAATATCTGCTTGAAGGTCAGCCTGAACCTCCAAAGTATTTTGCGATGATGAAGAAGCTGAATAAAGTGGAGCGTCCCTTGCTTACTGAAGTGCCCAAACACACCGAACTGAGCAGCGGACAACTGACCACAGCGTTGCAAAACGGGGTAACAGTGGTAGATACGCGTAATAAAACTGATTTTGCAAACGGATTTATCCCGGGAAGCTTTAATATTCAGAATAACAACAGCCTGAGCACGTGGGCGGGGTGGCTTCTTGACTATGAAAAACCCTTCATCTTAATTGCTGAAGAAGGTGACATGGAGGAACTTACCCGTAAACTGATGCGCATTGGACTGGATAACATACAGGGATATTTCCCGGCGGGAAAACTTTCTGAACTTGAACTTGAAAAGGCTGACGTGATTGATATTGAAGAATTCAAATCTTATATCGGAAAACCGGAGGTTCAAATTGTTGATGTTCGCGGAAAAAGCGAATATGATGCAGGTCATGTAGAAGGAGCCGAAAATAACTTCGTAGGTACCCTGCCGGACCATGTGGATAAATTAAGCAGGGATAAGCAGGTGGTGATCCATTGTCAGGCGGGTGACCGTTCTTCTGTAGCCTATTCTATTTTGAGGAAGAACGGCTTTAGAAATGTAAAAAATTATTCCGGCGGAATGAAGGAATGGAAGGAAAAAGGCAATCCTGTACTTTCGTAATATTTGACGATGTTGCAGATTTTCCAAAAGTGGACTCTTTTCCGCACATTACGCCTGGCAGTAGGGTTGCTTCTGCTGACTGAAGCTCTGCGATCGCAGAACTGGTTTATGATAGCCGCAGTCGCGGTACTCATCATCATGCCTATGCTGAATATAGGCTGCTGCAGCAACGGAGGTTGCGGAATACAGGCAGATAAAGTAACTGCAAAAACGCAGAAGGAAACAGATTATGAGGAAGTTATTTAACTAAAAAAATAAAAAAATGTCAAAATTCAATGAAGTAATCGCTCAGGACAAGCCGGTTCTTGTAGACTTTTTCGCTGAGTGGTGCGGTCCCTGTAAGATGCAGGCTCCCATTCTGGAGGAACTGAAAAAGAAAATCGGCGACCGGGCGACCATCATTAAAGTTGATGTAGACAAAAACCCGGCAGTGGCGGCTCAGTTTGGAATAAGGAGTGTTCCTACACTGATTATTTTCAGGAATGGAGAAGTCCGCTGGAAACAGTCCGGTGTATTTCCCGCCAACGAACTGGAGCGTCTCATCAGC
>CAYXUO010000225.1:0-1940 GCA_964468335.1 uncultured Chryseobacterium sp.
GAAGACCACATCGGCCGAACCGTTCTGGTCGTTTTTGAGGCTTGGTAAAGCAAACATAATTTCCCAAATCGGATTGGTTGTCAATTCAAGTGTATTCGCAACATTCGTGGCGGTGGTAGAAGTGTTTTCAGCCAGGTTTTCCAGCGTGAAAGTTTTCGTCTGTCCTTCCTTCACAAAGATCGGCACCGCATCGGTCACCAGCATCCTGTTCGGAAGAACGGCAATGGCTTTCTGTTCCCCATCGGAGAAGTTGCCGGCCTGCGCCACGACTTTAATAATAATTGAAGAAACATCGTTCGGAACCTTCAGTTTCCAGTTTATGACGGAATTGCCATTTTCTGTGAGACTGAAGGCTTTCTGTATTTCATTGACATTGAATTTACCCGAAATATCTTCGTTTGTAAAAGCATCCAGAATCTGAAGTCGTGCGGTGCCATTTAAACTCTGGCTTATCAGACTCGAAAGTTTCGACTGCAGATTAAGTTCGTCTCCTTCACGCAGGAATCTTGGATAATTTGGCGTGACCGAAAATTCCTTCTGCGTCACGACTTCTTTTTCTAAAGTTGCCGCTCTTGCATCTTTTGTATGCGCCAGGAACATGAGTTTCCACTGCGTTAGAGCTTCCGGCGAAGTAAATTCAAAGGTGACATTTCCGTCTGTGTCTGTCATTAAGCTTGGATAGAAAAATGCCGTTTCGTTTAAGTTTTGACGCACTGGTATCTTTTTCAATTCTTCATTTTCAGATGGGCCGTCCTGCCCAGGAGGTTCTTCTTTATTGGGAGGCGGAGGTGGTGCGCCCGCCGATCTTGAATATTCCAAAACGTCAACTGCTGCCGAATCAACCATTTGATTTGCACTTGGAGCTGATTCAGTTTTTGCCGCTCCCTGTACTCTCATCTCAGATACAGCATAGTAACTTATCATCTCCCGGTCACCATAAATCCCACCATCAAACCACCTGAATTCCGGAATACGTACACCTTTCTGGTTCAGATAGGGAATCCGCTTGCTGTAATGCTCCTGTGCCAGATTTTCATTAATTCCGTAAGCATTTACCATGAAATATTTCTGATACAGCTGCGGCCACGACCAAGTATTCACCGCAAACTGGTCCAGAGACATATCGTACATATTCGCCAAAACTTCGGCGTTTACTTTTTCCTTGTCATCGCCGAGGATTTTCACTGTCCATTTCTCTTTTGAATTGGGCTGTAGCTTGTCGCGGAAGGTAATTGTTTCAATTCTCAAAGGTTTCTTGTCTGATGTAATTTTCAGATTCACACTTTCCGTCTGTACATCATTAAATGCGACAATTTGAAACTGAACATTCACCTGGTCGATGCTTTCATCTTTCGGGAAGGCAAGGTCGTATTCCAATACACCGTTCTTAAGCTTCCGCTGCTCAGTAATGGTTTCCCCGTTTCCGTTCTGCACATATACATTGACCAGCGCATTCGGTATGGCCGAATACACATAAATTTTTGCTTTTTCAGAGCGTTTAAATTCACTTTTTGGCTGAAGTACTTTGAGGAAAGGTTTCTGCGAATCAGTAAGGAAACGCTTATCAAAAACTTCAAAGGTTTTTTCCGTTTTGATCGTGTCTTTCCCTTCAATATTGTAGAGTTCAAGACTATATTTTCCGGCGGCGAGTTTACCCAAGTCAAGAGATTCATCAGTTTTCTGCACTCCATTCAGAATGACAGATTGAACAGCAGGTTCTTTCTCGTCAATAGAAAAGTAATCATGCGGGAATTTCTGGATGAATTCCTGTTTTGACAATTTAGGCAAATCCTGGATTTCATTTTGGAAATTACTTCTGAAGATCCTTTCAGGCGGCAGCAGCTTCGAAAGTTTAACCTGATAAGGTTTGTTCAGGTTCTGATCATTATAATTCTTAGTCTCAACCTTGACCTTAATATTCTCATCGGTGAAGCTGTCTT
>CAYXUO010000226.1:0-1923 GCA_964468335.1 uncultured Chryseobacterium sp.
AAGCACCTTTTCCTGGACGAAGTGGAATCGGACCTTAACAAGCTGGACAAAATCATCGATGACCTGGAACCCGAACTCAGGCTTCCCGTCCTGATCAAGAAATATATCAAGCAAAATGCCAAGGTGGTGGCCTTCAATGTGGACCCAAACTTCAATGATGCCATAGACGGGCTGATGTATATCCGGATCAGCGACCTGCCTGAAAGCACCATAAAGCCGGTTCTGGAAGAGATGAGTGAAGAAATGCGCAAGGAGCAGGAAAATAATAATTCTGAAAATCAGACAGTTTAGAAAAAATAAGATAAAAAGCGCGGAAATACTTGCGCCGCATGGAAAAAAATTCTATTTTTGCAGCACTTAAAACAACAGAAGTTAACGGTTTCTTAGCTCAGTTGGTAGAGCAATGGATTGAAAATCCATGTGTCCCTGGTTCGATCCCTGGAGAAACCACAAACCACTTACAGCAATGTAGGTGGTTTTTTTTATGTTGATATATCTGCGCGCGGAATATAAAAAATTTGGAAAACCAACAATTGAGATTGTTTTTGAGTTAAAAAGCAGCGAAGGCAATAAATTCTAAAAGCTCAGTCTTTGCCTGAAAAGTGAGAGCTACATTAACCGGTTATCCATTGCAAGTGAATACTTCTCAGCAAATAAAAATCATAAGCTTAACGTAGAAAAGGTTTGTGACTTGTTGATATTGCGTATATTCAGGGGGTGTAAGCAATTTTATCATGACTCGTTCACAAGAAGATTACGTTTTTAAAGCTTTTAAAGATTTATACTGCAAGTTAACTGAAGTTTCGGAGCTTCCTTAACCGTCTACGGAATTTCGATGTTTGAATTTACGACCACTAACCAGTTTTTTTGGGAAGACTGCCTCTTTTGGACTTTCGTACCCTTTAGAAGCAGGATTCTATGGCTATTGAAGCCAACATGTATAAGTGTCGTACAAATCCAATTCCCAATAGAAGCACTTGTATAAATTACCAATTTTTGGTAACTTTGATTTATTAAACTAATAAATTCAACAAATGGGACGCAATACATCTGTTTCTTTAGGTAATTATTTTGAGGATTTTGTTGATAGCAAAGTCGCGGAAGGAAGATTTAAAAATGCCAGCGAAGTAATTCGTGCAGGTTTAAGACTTTTGGAAGAGGAAGAAGATAAGATTCAAATTTTGAAAAACACAATTCAGGAAGGAATTGATAGCGGAATTGCAGAAGATTTTATTCCTAAAAAACATCTTGAATCTTTAAAAGCCAAAATGAAAAATAATGGCTAAATATTTTTTGACAAACAAAGCTGTTGATGACCTGGCGAAAATTTATGAATATACGTATGAATTCTGGCTTGAAAGGCAAGCAGACAAATACTATGAAGAACTTATTGATTGTTGTCAGTTACTTTCTGAAAATCCCAATATCGGAAAAAACTACCGGGAAATTGAATCAGAGCTTCATGGGTTTGTGGTAAATAAACATATTATATTTTACAGAATTTCAGGAAATTTAGAAATAGAAATTGTCAGAATTCTTGGGGCAGAAATGAACCTGAAAAACCGCTTAAAAGATTAAAAGAAACCACAGCTATTCACTAATCTTTGGTCTTGTCCGCAGGACACGAAACCAAAGGTTAACCGGAGGGTAATCTTCCCGCTCCCTGGCACACTCAAAAATAAAGTGTTTTATGGATAATTTACTGTTGTTTACGGAATTTTGTTGACTGGAGGAGATAATTAATTGGCGGAGCCAAAATCCTGAGCATTGTCCAACAAGATTTTTCCATATTTCATCAGGAAGCGTGGGTGAAAAAGGGTTTCTTCACCGGAAGCGCCATAACAAAAAATGCCCCTCAAATAGCAGGGCATTGGTAATTAATGATATGTTGTTATGGCTTTGAAATCAGCTTTCCACCCTGCT
>CAYXUO010000227.1:0-1902 GCA_964468335.1 uncultured Chryseobacterium sp.
TTATACATATAACCTTCCGGTAATTAGCTGGAAGGTTTTTTTATATCTTTAGTCCTTTAATTCCTATAATGAAAAAAGTACTTTTATTTCTCTTCACTTCATTGGTGCTGCATATTAATGCGCAGTATATTCCGGACGATACGGCTGCGCTGATTGGAAAAGAGCAGAAGGCATTCCTAAACAAGATGAATGTGGGAAATACAAATCCCAATACACTTAATTACGACCTTCGTTATCAGCGGATGGACCTCACGGTTAATCCGGCAGTTTATCACGTGTCCGGTAGCGTAACGTCTCACTTTATCCCGAACCAGAATATATCGAGTATTTATTTTGATCTTACGACTCAACTGACAGTTTCACAGGTGGTTTATCAGGGTGCGAACCTAAACTTTCAGCAACTTGGAAGCAACGAGGTCAAAATTGACTTTCCCACAGTACGTTCCGCAGGGGTGCTGGATTCCTTAAGCATACATTATTCAGGTGCACCGGCACCGGGCTATAATGCTTTTACTACCACAACCCAGAACGGCACTGCATTGCTTTCTACACTGTCTGAACCCTATGGTGCTCAGGACTGGTTTCCGACCAAGCAGAGCCTTAACGACAAAATTGAAAATTTCGACATAAAAATTACTGCACCTGCTCAGTACAATGTGGCTTCCAACGGAACATTGATGTCGGAAACTGCATTGACCGGTGGTCAAAAGCGGACCTTCTGGCGCACTCACTATCCCACGGCGGCTTATCTTATCGCTATTGCGGCAACCAACTACACGAAACTGAATGATGTAATCGGTTCACCACCTTTTCCCTTCGTCAATTATATTTATCCTTCAACCGTAAATGACGCAACCGCAATGGCCAATATTGAGTGGACGAAGCAGGCCATGATTACTTTTGAAAATTATTTTGGAGCTTACCCGTTCCGGAATGAAAAATACGGTCACATGCAGTTCCAGTTTGGTGGCGGTATGGAACATCAGACCATGTCCTCGATGGGTGGATTCTCAAAGCAACTGATCGCACATGAGCTGGCACACCAGTGGTTTGGCGACAAAGTAACCTGTGGTGCCTGGAATGACATCTGGCTCAATGAGGGTTTCGCCACCTTCGGCGAGCATCTTGTGAACGAAAAACTCATTATGACACCTGTCCAGTTCATGAATTATCTGGAGGACCAAAAGGATTACATCACCTCCTCACCCGGGGGAAGTACCTATGTGGCAGATGCCAATCTGGCCAGTGTAAATACCATTTTCAACGGAAGACTAAGCTATGCCAAAGGCGGTTATATAGTCCGCATGCTGAAATGGGTATTAACTGATCCTGTTTTTTATCAGGCCGTTAAGGACTACCACCAGCGTCCAAATCTCGCCTATAACTATGTGCGAACAACAGACCTGAATACCTCACTTCAGACATCAACCGGAAAGGATTTCACCGAATTCTTTAATGATTGGGTGTATGGTCAGGGTTATCCTACCTATAATATCAGATGGAAACAGAATTCCAATCAGTCCATTACCATTCAGGCATTACAGACCACCAGCCATCCCTCAGTAAGTTTCTATGAAATGCCGCTGCCTATAAAGGTCAACGGTACTGGCGGTCAGGTAGTTTACCTTAAACCGGAGCACACTGCAAACGGGCAGTATTTCAATTTCCCGCTGAACTTTACTGTAGCTTCTGTGCAGTTTAATTATGAGCACCAGATTTTGGAAAAAAACTCAACTGTGGTGATGGATGCATCCCTTTCAACAGCCGAAAGCGCAAAGGAAAATATATCCGTTTATCCAGTGCCGGCCGGCAATGAAATCAATATCTCAGGTTTAACCCGTCAGGCGGATTTCAAAATTTTCGCAACGGACGGTAAACTTGTAAAAGTCGGAAGTTATACTC
>CAYXUO010000228.1:0-322 GCA_964468335.1 uncultured Chryseobacterium sp.
GTATTGTTTCCGCTGAAATAACCCCACTGTCCTATGGTTATGTAGATGAAAAGGATATTTTGAAAAGTGTGTATGTTTGGGAAATTATAGACCTGAACGACAAGGTAAACCAACCTTTCTACTATAATACTGAGATTGGATTCAGCAACCAGACCAAGTCCATGTACCAGGTTTTACTTGATGCAGCCTTGTCCGGAAAGATTTCGGAAGTATATGAAGAAGAAGATTTTCTGACTAAAATGACTCCTGAAGGAATCCTGAAAAGACTGGAATCTACCAGAGTGGATGATGCTCTAATTGACATCTACAACTCCGGAAGAAC
>CAYXUO010000228.1:332-1874 GCA_964468335.1 uncultured Chryseobacterium sp.
TCAGGAAGAAATCGAAAGATATACTGACAGGATCCGTACTACATCAGATAAAGTTCAGCTTCTGAAAGTAATGGGTATGTGGTATATTGACAAAAGAGACAGCCAGATGAAGTACAGACCACTGGGAATAGCAGCCATGGGACCAGATCCTACAACTGTTGGGCAAGTTGGTCCTGACGGTCAGCCTATAGGTGGTGATGATGATGCGTACATTGACCTGTTCTGGATTTATTATCCGGATGCCAGAAATGTGCTTGCCAATAATATGGTATTCAACAAAAAGAACACCGCCGCTGATCTAAGCTTTGATGATTTGATGAATGCAAGAAGATTCTCTGCTGTAATCTATAAATCATCCAATGGATTAGGTGAAGGCACGATCAAGGATTACATCCCAAGAAATGCTGAAGAGCAGATCGAGGAAAGCAACCGTATCAAAAGTCAGATCCTTGCAATGGAAAACGAAATGTGGCATTACTAGTTAAACCGCTTTCAAGTCTATATAAACCTGAGTATCTTTACTCAGGTTTTTTTTATGCAGAAAATAGATTATATTATTGTTGGTAACGGCTATGCCGGAATGTTTTTCGCCCATCAGCTAATTATGGCTGGCAAAAGTTTCATCATGTTCGGGAGCAGCTCTCCCGGTGCCTCACATGTGTCGGCGGGTGTTGTGAATCCTGTTGTGCTTAAGAAGTTTACCAACTTCTGGCTGGCGCAGGAGCAGATTGACAGCTTACAAAAAACACTTTCGGAGATGGAGAGCTACACAGGAAAGAAATTTTTTATTGATGAACCTGTACGGAGGGTTTTCCACGACACCAGTGAGCAGGCACTTTGGCAAAAGAAGATGGCAACAGAAGTCTTAAGCCCATTTTTATCCCCTGAATTAACGAAGCTGAACGGCATCGGGAACGAATATGGTGTGGGTACAGTATTGCAGTCCGGGCGTTTGGATGTACAGTTGTTTTTTACTTCTCTAACCGATTTCCTTTTAAGCAGCGGGCATATGGGAGAGGAGGCTTTTGAGTATGCGCTTTTGGATGCAGATTCATGCTCCTATAAGAGTTACCACTACACTAATATTGTCTTCTGCGAAGGGATGGGCGTAGTTAACAATCCTTTTTTCAATACTGTACCTGTGCAACCTAATAAAGGCCATCATCTGAAGGTGAAGCTTACTTCTGAACTGAACACTTCATCGACTTTAAAAAAGAAACATTTCCTTTTCCCACTAAATGAAGGCAATTACTATTATGGCGGTACCTATGACAGGTTTCAGCTCGATGATGGAATCAATCCGTCAGCGGTTGAGGAGCTTGCGAGTGGCCTGAAACTTCTGTATCCTGAAGAATTCACCATTACTGAAGTAAATTATGGTTTCAGGCCCACTGTAAAGGACCGCCGACCTATTTTAGGGGCGCATGGTAAGTTCTCAAACATGTACGTCTTAAACGGTTTGGGAGCACGTGGCATTCTGAACGGCAACTATTTCTCAGCGGTTCTTTTCCATCGTACCGAATTTGGCTCTGCAATTCCGGC
>CAYXUO010000229.1:0-1869 GCA_964468335.1 uncultured Chryseobacterium sp.
CAGCGGAACTTTGATAATCTGATGAAACGTCTTTTCAAAAAAAGATACATGGACTGGAAGGAGAAAAGGGCTGTAGCGAATGCCGATAACGCGCTGAAAAGAAACCGACCCAAAAGGTCTCACTAAAGATCCGCTACCGTGGCTAAAATCATGATAATGAGGGTAAGCATATTAATGATAAGCGGAGCTAAAAAGACCGGACGGCTACCGGTTTTTGCGCGGAAATACTGTACTCCATAAATGATAATCTGAGCCGGAACGGCAAGGATTACCGGAATCGTCATCAATTCCAACAATGCCCGAAACACATGCCCGGCAGTTTTACTGGGTGTAAAAAACCCTGATGGCAGAAAGATGAGCCCGCCAATATACAACAGGCACAGAACGCTCAATATGATTTTGTATTTCATCAGTTAAAATTAGCGAAAATTCAGGGTTTAAGGAAGGCGGAAGATTGGATATCTGTTAACCGTCTGTTCAAAATATGGCGACCTTTTGTAGATCCAGTCCAGCTGCGCGCGCGGATCTTTTGCAAATTTTGGGTTGATGACCTTCTCCATTTCAAATGCCGTTTTCAGAACGGTATCAGTGCTAAGCAATTCAGCCGCGGTATCTTCGAAAACATAATCAGAAAAATATTCCTTTTGTCCAAGTATAGCATCAAAGAAGTTCCAGTTGAAGAAGGAATCGGTGGCCGCAGGTTCCAGCGTCTCAAGAAGATATTTTACCCCTTCCTGCGCCCCGGGTACCAGAAAATCTCCTTTGCTGAGGCTGATGTTTTTAAACTCGGACTTCGTTTGGGTATCGTAATGCAGATAATGGCCTTCATACGGACTTTGGACGGTCTGAAAATCTACAATCGTATACATTTCGACCATCACTGTAGAGTCACGGTCTAACTCCCGCATCTGTATCCTGTTTCTTTTAAGATGTCCAATAACTGTTCTTTCAGATTTGGGTACCACATAATACCTCGGGACAGTAACCTGAACTTCGGATTTGTATTCGTCAAAGAATTTCACCTTTCGGTTGTATGGTTTGTTTCTGTCGTAGTAAATTCTGGGTTTTCCCGAGATGGCACTTGTCTTTTGCCGGGTTTCAAAACCTTTAAAATCCAGAAGTCTGTGTTTATTCTCATTAAGTTTCCAGCGAAGTGTGTACTTTGTACCGGGCCGAAGTTCCGCGACACTTTCCTGCAACTTCTTCTGGATTTCCGAACGGTTTTTGCCCACATATTCCATCGAGCTCAGCATATATTGATAAGTGGCTCTTACGCGGTCGGCATAAGGCTTAAGCATATGGGTTTCTGCCACGGTGCCCATGGTATTAAAAAGTGTGGTATAGCCTGTGGCATATCTCGGCGAATCCATAAAGGCGGGAAAGCCGTTCTCGGGCGCCTCGCCGTGAATATTGACGTAAGGGGTCGTCAGAATTCCTTTATTTTCAAGTGGCTGCAGGATAGCCGGCTGCATTTTTGTGTGAAGATAAGTTCCCAGCGTCTTGCCAAGTCTTTCTTTATTGGTAGATATATAGGTGAAGAGATACTGGTAGTCTGCACCGTTACTTACATGATTGTCAATGAAGTAAATGGGTTTGAAATGATGGAAGATCTGCTGAAAGGACTTGGCATTTTCACTGTCATTCTTAATGAAATCCCGGTTCAGGTCATAATTGCGGGCATTTCCGCGGAAGCCGTACTCTTCCGGACCGTTCTGATTTACACGGCTGAACTTCCCGCGTCGCTGCATGCCTGAAATATTATAGCACTGCACTGCCGCAACTTTTAAATTTTTTGACTGGATCTTTCCTGTGGCAAGGTCCCGCATAAGCATCATTGTAGCGTCAATACCGTCGGGTTCTCCGGGATGG
>CAYXUO010000230.1:0-1868 GCA_964468335.1 uncultured Chryseobacterium sp.
TTGAAAACCTCACTCCCAATCCGGCATTTCTGCGTTCGGGAATAAAGCTGTGCGTTCATTATTTTGTAGGGTAATCTTATAAACATTCCTTGGCGAAATATTATCATTTGATGTATTCGTGAAAATGATTTCGGCATTATTTGGCGAGAATCTGGGATCAAAATCGTTGGTACCGCTAACTTTCGAAGTTACCGCAGACCAGTCCTTTCGTGTGTCATTCTGCAAGTTGTATACGAAAATCCGGCTGTCCAGCTGGCGGTAACCTGGTTCCTGATGCCCTGAAACATCGTAAGTATAAAGCAACTGATTTCCGTCTACCGAGAAGTTAAGGCCGCCTGCGGCTCCGGAAACATTTTGCAGGATTGTATGTAGGGTATTTCCCAACATGTCAATTACATAAATCTTTACATTATACCCATGGACGTCATTTGTTTTGATCGCAATCTTGCTGCCGTCATAACTCCAGTCGCACTCTGTGATGAAACTGCCGTCGGGTGTGGTGTAAATGAGCTGCAACCCGCTTCCGTCCTTATTGATACGGTAAAGATTATTGAAATTTGGGTAGATGAATTCCTGCACATTACTTCTCCAGGAAAAATCGAGTTCATTACTGTTAAAGCCGGCCACAGGGACGGTTGTTATCTGAAAAACGTCGGATCCATCTGGCTTTGCGGTAAACAGGTGCACATTACCTCCTACGTTTCGAAGAAATGCGACCAGACCGGCATTTTGGTTCAGACGAGGCCTGAAACTACTTAAGCTGACGGGAGTTAGGGAGAAATTCACATTGGTTTCATTGGACGAAACAATATAATAGTTTCCATTGCTGTTCTTTTTTACATAATGGAAGCGGTTGTTGGGCATTGCGCTTGTCTTGAAACGGAATACTGTACTGTTTGCCGGTGGATTTACACCATCGCTTACCTGTACCTGCCAATAATAGGTAACTCCATATTTCAGGTTTTCCAGATAATAGTGATTCGCTGTAAGGTCATTAATTTCGATAATATTCTGGTCAAAATCGTTCTTTACAGTTAGCTTATATTTTAATACATCGGTGGAATCAGGGTCCGTGCTGGTCCAGGAAAGATCTACGGCCAGTGGTTGGTCCACAGCGTTATCTATTGGGCTCACTAATTGTGGTATTGTAGGCGGTGAATTACTGCTGGTGTCGTCACTCATTTCAAAAACTACATATACAGTTTGCTGATCGTTTTTCAGGTTTACTCCCTGCAGTTTCGCCAGATAGCCGGATATTTCTGCGCGCACGGAGTAGTCACCCAAAGGAACATTTTCAATAAGGAAAGAACCGTCATCTTTCGTAAACACAGTTTCTGTAGAAGGACTCGTAGAGATCTTTACGTTCTTTAAAGGTTGGTTAGTACCCTTTTTTATTACTACACCTTTTATGTTACCAACCTGTGCCTTATCAATAAGTTCTTCACTGCATGAGAACATGAAAAGTGAAAGAAGGAGTGCAATAATGCTATTTATAATAATATTTTTCATGGTTTTATTTTTTAACGTTTTTGTTGCCGAAGTAAAAATTTAAGCCTGCTCCTACGCGAACCGCATGGTCCTTCCTGGATCCACGGACCAGGTCGTCCCAGTCGTCGGTAAAGCCAAGGTCATATTGGGCCATAAGACGTACGGCCAGATTACGGCTCATAAGATATTCCAGTCCGCCTCCTAACTGTGCTTTGTATCTTGGATTATCGGGAAACAGAACCATGCCCGCACCTGCATATACAAAGGGCGAAAACTTGTACTTTGGCATCATCAGATATTCCAGATTGAATTCAGATGTTAAACCTGACTTGCTTACAATGCCGGTGTTTTCCAAGGTCATCACGCCCACATTAAGCTCT
>CAYXUO010000231.1:0-1866 GCA_964468335.1 uncultured Chryseobacterium sp.
TCCCGCCTGCGCTTCATCAATCTCTCCCTGAAAAATCAGTGAATTCAGGTCGGCAATGGCCGCTATCGTGGTACCGGAATTAAATGAATTGGCTTCAATAACCTGGCTACCTACTTTTACCGGTACTTCAAGTACGGTTCCGTTGGCTTTAGAGCGGATCTGGGTAGTGGCAAGGCTCTGCAGTTCCGGTGTTACGCCGGTTCTTGCGATCTGAAGGTTTTTCTGAGCCGTTGTAAGTTGCTGTCTCGCGTTTCGCAGCTGGATCTGCGCCGACTGTAGCTGCTGCTGTGCGGCCAGATATTCCTGTCTGGAAATAACACCCTGATTAAACAGCCTTTCCTGCATGCCGAACTGCTTTTGTTGGTTATCCAGGTTCAACTGTGCATTACTTATCTGAAGTTGTGCACCGTTAATTTCCTGCTGGGAGGCATTTACATTTTGGATATTCGGGACAATACGAATGGTGGCAATAAGCTGCCCTACGGTAACACGGTCACCTTCATCAACCAAAACCTTATCCACAATACCGGACATATTTGGTTTGATTTCAATTTCCTCCCGCGGAACAATTTTTCCTGTAGCCATCACCTTGTCTTCCATATTCTGGACCATTGGTTTTTTGGTGAGGAAAGTCTCGCTTTGGGAAGAATTTGATTTGATGAGATAGCCTACGCCCGCAAAAAGCGCGCCCGCCACCAGAAGGCCCAGTATGATGTAGAGCACCCTTTTTCCGGTAATTTTCTTTTTCATATATCGTTTTATTTAATGTTACAATTTTTGGTACGCAGTTTCTGACTTTTATCTAACCTGGGAGCACACAGAGGTTTTACAGAGGGTATAGAGGTTTTAATTTTACATACACATTCATCGCTTCTGGCTCTGATTTAACCACAAAGAACACAAAGGCTGCACAAAGAACACAAAGTTAAATCCAACTGCTCCCTTGTGCCATCCCGAAGGGATAAGTCCCAACACCCTCCGAAGTCTTTTTTTTCTTGCTTCTTCCTCCTAATGAGAGTCTGACATCTGATATCTAAAATCTCGTCTCTCAGTTCTTACTTAACCACAGAGAACACAGCGCTTATACAGAGTACACAGAGTATAATTCAAAATACATAATTCAAAATTCAAAATCTAAAATCTTATGTCTGAAATCTAACCTATTAACTCTGTCTGATCTCATTATCCACTTTCAGCTACCCGCTACTCACTGCGAAGTGCTTCAATAGGTTTAATTTTTACCGCACGCTGTGCAGGGATCATTCCGACAATAAGTCCAAGGGTCACCATAATGGTCATCGCAGCAAAGACATTTCCGTAATCCACGGTCGGATTGTAAAACGGTATATCTTCCTGGTTCCTCGTTATCATATCCAAAACCATCAGCAGCAGGATACCGAATATAAATCCCAGTATTCCCGAGGTTAGCGTGATCACCACACTTTCCAGCAGGATTTGGTTACGCACCTCGGCCGGTTTTGCACCGATGGCACGTCGGATCCCTATTTCCTTAGTTCTCTCCTTAACTGTGATAAGCAGAATGTTCGAAATTGCAATTACACCGGCCAGAATGGTTAGTGTACCTACGATGATCGTAAGTAACTGCATGCCGTCCAGGAAGCCGGTAAGTTTTTTAAATTCCTTGCCCAGATTAAAACTGCCGAATGCATTGGTGTCTTCGGGTGAGACATTATATTTCTGCTTCAGAACATCCTTCACCTTATTTTCTACAATAGCCACGTCTGCATCAGGCTTGCTCACAATAGAGAAAACATCAACCTTATCGCCTGCATTAAACATATTCATATAAGTAGTGAGCGGGATGTAAGCGGTTTGAGCGTTTTCCATAGGGCTGGCTCTTTTAAC
>CAYXUO010000232.1:0-1857 GCA_964468335.1 uncultured Chryseobacterium sp.
TGTAATCACAAATAAAATCCGCCAGAAGGTTGCGTGCTCGCTGAATATGAATATTCCGGCCAGTACACCGCCTACCGCACCAATTCCCGTCCAAACTGCATAAGCAGTGCCGATGGGAATTGCGTTTTCACCACTTATGGATTTGTACATCAGGAACATGGAAACAAAGAGGCAGCTGCCGAAACCAAACCACCAGTAAAGACTTTCGCGGCCCTCGGTTTCCTGCGCTTTCCCAAGGCAGGTGGCAAAGCCTGTTTCAAAGAGGCCTGCTATGATAAGTATAATCCAGTTCATATGGCAAAAATAACAAAATAAGAAATGTGCATAAGTTAATGCTTCATTTGATAGATTATTTTAACTCCCCCCGTTATATATTTGCCGGATGATTTCTCTAAGACCGGTTCAAACCCTGAAAATACCGGAATTCAGGAACCTAATGGCCGGCCGTTTCTTCCTGGTACTTTCCTTCCGGATGCTGGCCACCCTTTTAGGATGGTGGGTGTACCAACTGACCAAAGATCCGTTTGCAATTGGGTTGATCGGTCTTTCCGAAGTTATTCCGGCCGTCAGTTCAGCACTTTATGCGGGTCACGTCATAGACAATACCGAAAAGAAACGACTTTTGCTCATCTGCAATTATGCCTATGTCATCCTGATCGGTTTCCTGGCGGCACTGGCTTATTTTGCCGAGGGTACCCACACGCTTACCAACCGGGAAATTACTTATTTCATCTACGGTACTATTTTCTTCACCGGCATCTGCCGCGCATTTATTGGTCCGCTGGTTCCGTCCATGATTCCAAAAGTGGTCGGAATAAAAAAACTGGCGGCGGCAGTAACCCTGAACCAGGCCACTTTCCTAACCGCTTCAGTTTCCGGCCATGCCCTGGGCGGCTTTTTCATTCATTGGTTTGACATTTCCGGAACGCTGTTCATCATTGTAGCGCTTATGTTTCTGGCTTCCCTGTTTTTCTGGTTCATCAACAAACACCACAGTGAAAATCAGGGCGAAAAGATGAAAGTGATGGAAAGCATGAAAGAGGGGCTGCAATACATCTACAAAACAAAAGAGATTCTGGGTGCTTTGCTGTTGGATATGTTTGCGGTACTCTTTGGCGGTGCGGTGGCAATAATTCCGGTGTTTGCCAGTGACATACTGAAAGTAGGTTCCGAAGGTTTCGGTTTGCTGAATGCGGCCTCAGATATCGGAGCCATGCTTATAATCGTTACGCTGGCATTTGTACCGTTACGCAGAAACCAGGGAAAGATCCTGCTTTTTGCCGTAGCCGGATTTGGTTTATGTATCATCGGCTTTGGCCTGTCCAAACTTTACTGGCTTTCCTTCTTTTTCTTGGTCCTCAGCGGAATACTGGACGGAATCTCAGTAGTAATTCGCGGAACGATCGTACAGCTTAAAACCCCAGACAAAATACGCGGACGGGTGCTGAGTGTAAATTCCATATTCATTATGAGCAGCAATGAACTGGGGCAGTTTGAAAGCGGACTTGCAGCCAAGATGCTTGGTGTGGTAAGATCGGTAGTCTTTGGTGGGACGATGACCCTTCTTATTGCGCTGGCAGTAAGCAGGAATGCAAAACTGCGAAAGATGGAATACTAGTTTTACGGTATTTCTGTTAAAGACTGCCCTAAAATTTGTTGATTGTTTAATAAATATCTATTTTTGTTGACATTAGTTTTTAGACATGAAAAAAATATTACTTACTTTCTATTTAGTTGCTTTCGCTACAATCGTCAGTGCACAAGGCAATTACGAAAAGCAAATGCTTGAAAATATCGGAAAGATGAAGACTGCCACCACCGTGCAGGACTTTACTGATCTCCGATACCACTTTGCCA
>CAYXUO010000233.1:0-1712 GCA_964468335.1 uncultured Chryseobacterium sp.
CAAGGCCTTTAACTTCCAGGATTTGGTCTCCAGCTTCGCGTTCGGTATCGAATATAATAGCAGGGTATCTTCTGGATGAAGGCTTGATATCATCAATATTCAGCTTGTCAATCATCTTCTTACGCGCAGTAGCCTGCTTGGCTTTCGCCACGTTGGATGAGAAACGTGCAATAAAGTCCTGAAGTTCCTTCTTTTTTTCCTCAGCTTTTTTGTTGGCCTGCTGGCGCTGGCGTGTAGCAAGCTGTGATGCCTGGTACCAGAAGGAATAATTACCTGTATAAAGGTTTAATTTAGAATAATCCAGGTCGGCAATATGCGTACAAACACTGTCCAGGAAGTGACGGTCGTGAGATACTACGATTACGGTATTCTCATAATCGGCCAGGAAATCTTCCAGCCAGGCAATAGTTTCAATGTCCAGGTCATTGGTAGGCTCATCCAGAATCAGTACATCGGGGCTGCCAAACAGCGCCTGTGCAAGCAGGACTTTTACCTTATTCTGGTTTTCCAGTTCGCCCATTAACTGGTAGTGCATATCTTCCTTAATTCCTACGTTGGAAAGCATGGTCATGGCATCCGATTCGGAATTCCAGCCGCCCATCTCGTCATATACTACGCCCAGTTCTCCGGCCTTAATCCCATCTTCATCAGAAAAATCCTCCTTAGCATACAGGGCATCCATCTCCTCTTTTATCTCAAACAGCTTCTTGTTCCCTCTAAGGATGGTTTCAAGCACTGTATAATTGTCATATGCAAAGTGATCCTGCTCCAGAACTGACATCCTTTTTCCAGGCTCCAGGGACACGTTACCGGTAGTGGGATCCTGCTGGCCTGTCAGGATCTTAAGAAAGGTTGATTTTCCGGCGCCGTTTGCTCCAATGATACCATAGCAGTTACCTTTTGTAAACATGATGTTCACGTCGTCAAAGAGAACTCTTTTCCCGAATTGTAAGGATAGGTTAGATACTGTTAACATATAGTTTTGTAAATTTGATGCAAAATTACGAAAACATTTTGAGTTTTTGAAGGCATAAACGGGCGCTATAGCAGCAAACTGAAACTGCTAAGTTTTAATATTATGTTAAAAAAATGATGAATGTTAAAATCTTTTATAAAAATTATATAAAGCTGAGGTCCACTAATTTGGAGAAATTTGCACTATAAGATGAAGATCGAGAAATCTGTTACTATTTTAAATAAGCGAGCACGGTTTGAATATGAAATTCTGGAAGAACTGGAAGCAGGAATGGTGCTGAGCGGGACAGAAATAAAATCGCTGCGGTCCTCCAAAGCAAGTATTACTGAGTCGTTTTGTCAGTTTATAGAGGGTGAACTCTATATAATTAATATGTCAATTGACGAATATAAACTCGGGACTTATTATAATCATAAAACGAAAAGGGAGCGTAAGCTATTGCTACACAAAAGAGAGTTGCAGAAACTCGAAAAGAAAATGAAGGATGTGGGGAACACAATTGTGCCACTTAAACTCTACATTAACGACCGTGGAAAAGCAAAGGTGCTAATCGCTTTAGGAAAAGGTAAGAAACTCTTTGATAAAAGGGAATCCATAAAAGACAGAGAAAACAAAAGAACGCTGGACAGAATTCTTAAGAAAAGTTAAATTATCTTTGCCAAACTTTGTTTATAAGGAAAAATTATATTTATTTTGCAATATCAATTATTTAATCATTTAATTCTATGAAAAATCT
>CAYXUO010000234.1:0-1688 GCA_964468335.1 uncultured Chryseobacterium sp.
GCCTGTAACACCTCGGGCGGTTTTATTCCGGATGCACTTATGTGTTCCACCAGTACGGGTTCGGCTACAACTTATACCAACTGCGCTGTGAGCAATGTGAACCTTGCAAATGCCTTAGGTTTCAATACGCTGGACATCCAGTACGATTTGGGTTCATGGCAAAAGATTATCAGCTATGACGTTGCGTTCTGGGAAGTACTGGTACAGCGTAATAACGAAGCCTTAATGGTCCGCACCAATAAATTCCACAGCACAGGCGCACCTGCCATGCCTGTTGGAAACTCGGCAAACAGCGGATGGGTAACGATCTGTCATGACGATAACGGTACACCGGTTACCATTACCGTGAACCAAAGTGACCTGCAGGCACATCTAACCCACGGCGACTCTGTAGGCTCATGTACAGGCGTTTCTACCAGTGGAAATATCTACTATACCACATTTCATAACCATGCATCGGGCAATATTGGAAATACTGCCCCAATCCTTCAGTATGTAATTTTAAATCTTTAATTGAAATTATTATACTGCAGAATGGAGAGCGGCACTTAAATGGCTGCTCTTCTTTTTTTATAAATTAACTTAGCTTCTATATGGATTACGGACTTATAACCCTTGTAAGTATTATTCTGCTTGTTCTTGGAATAGCAGGTACCATCTTGCCTGTTCTTCCAGGCCTGTTATTAAGCCTTTGTGGCGTTCTGATCTATAAATTCGGAACCGGTTCCGACCTTTCAATGGCGTACATCTGGATATTTTCCATCCTTACTCTGGCCTCCATTGTTCTGAATTACGTGATACCGGCAAAGACAAACCGCAGGTACGGCGGCACGCGCTGGGGCAGCATAGGTTCTGTAATAGGCACAGTTGTAGGTTTTTTTATACCTATCCCTTTTGGTTTTCTGATTGGGATGTTTGCCGGTGTTTTTATAGGTGAGTTACTACATGATGCGGGCGACCGAAAGAAGGCCTTCAATTCCATGAAAGGAGCCTTTATCGGTTTTATAATAGGAACCGGCTTTAACCTGATGGTTGGTGTGGCAATGTTTTTGGTTGTGTTATGGGATATCATTAATCCCTAAAAATCAAATCAATGTACCATATCCTCCTCACCGGTCTCACTTCACTTTCCATATTGGCCTGTTCTACACAGGAAAAACATCTTCAGGAAAAGAAAGAGACCGCAATACAAAAGCCTAATACTGTTTCTTCAAAGAAAACCGACACTGCTGCCATTCTACCGGCGGAAACTGTTGGCGATAATAAAAATAAAATTCCATCACAAACTGAAAAAATGTCGGGAGTGCTATATTTTAAAGAAGGTGAATCAGTTTTTCTGAAAGATCATGACATGACCTTCACATTTGCAAAGATGCTGGAAGACAGCCGGTGTCCTAAAGAGGTAAACTGCGTGTGGGAAGGCGTAGCCACCGCACAGATTGAACTTATGGGAACTTATACACGTCCGGTAAAAGTGAAACTGTCCACCCAGAGTAATCCGCAGAGAGGTTACGATAACAAGGCTTACTTTAACGGCTACCAATATACACTTGTGCAGGCAGACCCCTACCCAACAGCAGGAGCCGGATTTTCGGCCAATTCAGGTAAATATGTAATCGGAATTAAAGTGGAGAAAGTAGCGCAGAACACTGTTGAGCCATCTGTAAGATAACTACCACATAATCTCC
>CAYXUO010000235.1:0-1670 GCA_964468335.1 uncultured Chryseobacterium sp.
AGCGCACTTCAAATTTATGGTGATATACGGACATTTTTATCTGTTTATTTAGGGGTTCAAATTTACGATTAAAAGGTGGGTTCTAAAAATCGTATTTTTGCCGTGCGATATGGATAAGAAATCAGTCATTATTATTGGAGGCGGTGCAGCCGGTTTTTTTTGTGCGGCTAATCTGGACGAAACGAAATTTCAGGTTAACATTCTGGAACAGAATTCAGATGTTTTGCAGAAGGTCAAGATCTCCGGTGGGGGCCGCTGCAATGTGACGCATGCCTGTTTTGACCCAAAGGAACTTGTTGGTTTTTATCCGCGCGGGAACAAGGAACTCATCAGTGTCTTTCACAAATTTCAGCCGGGCGATACCATGGATTGGTTTGAACAGCGGGGCGTTGCTCTGAAGGTTGAAGCTGACAACCGTATTTTTCCTGAAAGTAATTCTTCGCAGTCAATCATAGATGCACTTCTGCAGACCGTGAATAAAAAAGGTTTTGAGATTCTTACGAAAACCGTTGTGCAGAACATTCAGCAAAATGAGCATGGATATGAAGTATCCACCACCAACGGAAGTTTTTCTGCAGACTATATAATATATGCGCCGGGAAGTGCGCCAAAATCGCTGAAGATGATTCAGCAGTTGGGTCATAAACTGGTGCCGGCTGTTCCCTCGCTATTTACTTTCAACATAAAAAATGAAGTGCTGAAGGATCTGATGGGTACTAGTTTTCCCAATGCTGTAATTACGATTCCTTCACTTAAGACAGATGAATCCGGACCGCTGCTCATTACGCACTGGGGACTTTCCGGACCGGCGGTTCTTAAGATTTCTGCCTGGAAAGCCAGGGAGCTTGCTGAATGCGGCTACAAAACCGAAATCGTGGTTAACTTCCTGGGTATGGACACCGAAGATGCAGCGAATATACTTCAGACTTACCGGAAGGAGAATCCTAAGAAAACAGTTGGTGCTTCAAAAATCTTTGATGTAACCACCCGTTTCTGGCACCGTGTCCTGTGGCTTTCCAAAGTAGATTTGGACAAGAACATCTCCAACCTTAGCAGTAAAGACATGGAAAGTATAACCGGAAACCTTTGCGCAAACAGGATGCAGGTTACAGGCAAATCTACCTATAAGGACGAGTTTGTAACGGCCGGCGGTGTAGAGCTGAAAGAGATTAATTTCAAGAATATGTCCTCCCGGATTCTGCCGGACTTTTATCTGGCCGGTGAAGTGCTGAATATTGACGGTGTGACGGGCGGATTTAACTTCCAGGCATGCTGGAGCGAGGCCTGGCTGATTGCTCAGGACCTAAACAGTAAGTAACGAAAGAGTAATAATTTTGCAGTTTATCTTTTTAACTGGCTGAATTTGCAGTGCATGGGCTTGTTATTCAGAAAATTTTATTACTTTTGCACACTCAAATATATAGTTAACAACCAATAAATTTATAAACAATGTTTGCAATTGTAGAAATAGCAGGGCTTCAATACAAAGTTGAGCAAGACCAGAAGTTGTTTGTAAACCGTTTGAAAGGTGAAAAAGGAGACAAGGTATCTTTTGATAAGGTTCTTCTTACCGTAAACGGTTCAACAACAGTAGGCGCCCCGGCTGTAAGCGGTATCACAGTGGATATCGAAATTTTAGACCACGTTCAGGCGGACAAGGTAATCATCTT
>CAYXUO010000236.1:0-1666 GCA_964468335.1 uncultured Chryseobacterium sp.
CCGAATGTTTGCCAGTACCCTCTTCGGAGAGGCTGTAGTCTCCGGTGATAATAACTTCCGATTTTGTTTTCTTCTTCCCCGTTATTGTTATCACTCCGTTAAATGGCGTAGTGTTGGTTCTTACAGTTGAATATCCCGCAACATTATAGACAAGATCAGTTTCTGTGTTTTGAGACGAGTGCGTTATATACAACTTAAGCTCTGTGCCGGTATTGATCTTTCCCTCATAATATTGCCCCCCGTTTATCCAGACGGCTGAAAGATCAACACTTTGTGAGAAACTCAAACTGCAAATAAATAAAAGCAGTAAGGAAATCTTGTGTTTGAAGTTGTTTTGAGCTAACATGATGCAAATTATTACACGCCAAACTGTTGCAAATGGTGGTTAAGGTGTTTTGCCAGCATATTATTCCACTCCTGAGCAGTAAGGATCCCGAAACTCGAGTTCTCCTTACCTTCAAATGCCTCGCGGCCCAACTGCTGCACCCGCTGGATATTACCGATAAGTTTTTTCTTCTCCTCTTCAAAATTCCGCGCATCCGCGATAATAAAAACAGGGCTTGTAGGAATGCTTTGCTTATATGGAATTTCATTCACCACTTTAGGTTTCACAAAATTCTTCAGCAGGAACTTTGCAATCGTCCCGGGCTTCTTCTGTTTTTCGGCCTCAAAGATGAAGGCGTACGGAACATTCATGTGTGCCAAAACCTGGTCTACCGTCATTTTACCCCACTGCCTTTCTGAATCCGGAGTAAGTTTGTTAATCCTGTCAATATAATTTTGAGCGTCCTTAGCGCTAAACACATCTTCCATAGTTTATTTAGTTTTTATCTGGACAAATTTAAACCAATAAAGGGAATTTCATATCCAATACATAAAAAAAACCGCCTCATCCCTGATGAAGCGGTACCTGTATGATCACAGTATGTTTCTTAATAAATTAGAAAGTCACTTTCAGTCCTCCCAGGAACTGTGCGCCAAGAACCCGGTAAGCATTTTGGCTTTCATAACTGTTGTTCAGAAGATTATTACCCATTACGAAAACACTGACATTGCGGTGTGCCTTATATTCCGCAGACAGATTCAGATCTGCGAAACCTTTTACCTTACCGTTCATATATTCCGTAACTTCAAAATTGGCGGGCTGGAGTGCATCCTGTTCTATGGCGAAATAATTGGTTATCTGATCACCGGCAAAGAATCCTTTGAATCCTAACAGGAGTTTTTTGTCCAGAAGTGTGTATTTAGCACCGAGTTCTGCGCGAATAAGTGGTTTGTTCAGGATGTCCTCAAAATTATTCAGTCGGTAAAAATTATAGTTCACATTACCGTCCAACACCAGGTTTTCCAGAGGGAAATACTGCACTGATGCTTTAACTTCATTTACAGAACCATTATCATAAGTCGCCGAGAAAGTATTGGCGAAATCGTAAGCAGGACGGTCCAGCGTATTTACCGGATTAAAAAGACCGTTACTTCTGTAGAACAGGATGTCATTCACCTTAGCAAAACCTGCTGACAGATCATACTTTATATTTTGGTTAATATCTCCACGGATTCCAAAATATACTCTGTATTTGGTTTCTGTGGGTTTTATAATTTGGTCTGATACCAGGTAAGGATTTTCCTGCAGCATCGAGGCATATGAATTATGCTGAAGACCACC
>CAYXUO010000237.1:0-1663 GCA_964468335.1 uncultured Chryseobacterium sp.
AATCCGGCTTACCGCTTTTCTTGTGGTTTTTATGGATAAAAATAAAGCAGAAATTCAGGTTTCTTCTTTTTTATGCGTTGCCAGCATTCTACTCATTTTCCAATTGTTTTTTCGCCTCCTCCAGAGCGTTGACATCTTCCCCTGTAAGTTTTGGGAACTCCGGATTCATTTCTTCCAAAGCATCAATGATAATCTGTATGGCCGCCACACGCGCAAACCATTTGTCATCTCCCGGAATTACGAACCATGGAGCGTAATCTTTTGAGGTTTCATTAATGGCATCCTCATAAACGTTCATATAATCATCCCAAAGTGCAAGTTCGGGCAGGTCACCCAGGGAAAACTTCCAGTTTTTTTCTTTTTCCTCTATCCGGTCCAGAAACCTTTTTTTCTGTTCCTTTTTTGAAATGTTCAGAAATATCTTTATAATGGTAGTACCGTTTTCAGCCAGGTGCTTTTCGAAATTCTTAATGCTCTCGAAGCGCATCTTCCAGAATTCATCATCAAATTCATCTGTGGATTTCCATACTTTTTCATTCAGATTGTATTCCGGGTGGACTTTGCACACCAGCACACTTTCATAATGGCTCCTGTTAAAGATGCCGATTTTCCCCTTTGCCGGTAAAGCCATATAATGGCGCCACAGAAAATCGTGGGAATATTCCTTTTCACTGGGCGTTTTAAAACTTGTGACTTCGCAGCCCTGCGGATTCACACCCCCAAAAACATGCTCAATTAATGAATCTTTGCCGGCAGCGTCCATTGCCTGTAAAACGATCAGCAGTGATTTACTGCCGTCTGCATAAAGCTTTTCCTGAAGCTCGCGAAGTTTCCCCTTTTCCTGTTTCAAAAGTGTTTCTCCGTCTTCTTTGGTCAGTTCTCCTTTGTATTCGGTTTCAAGTTTCCTGAGGTCCACAGAATCTTTTACAAGAAAATGTTCGCTAAAGTCTGATTTCATACTGCATTCAATTTAAATTAAAGGTAACAAAAAAACCGCTTCACAACGTGAAACGGCTTTGTAGTAAAGTGAAGGTGAAATTAAGCAGTTGCTTTTTTAGATTTTTTCACCATTTTTTTTGATTTCTTTAGTGCTGCATTCTTCTCAGCTTCGGCTTTTTTTAATTCAGCTTCAGTCAGAACCTTTGGTTCCGGAGCATTTGGATCAACGTTAACTTTAATATGGATTACAGATCTTTGGTTTTCAGGGTCATTGGAGAATACCTCGATAAGTTTCTGAGTGGCGCCCAGATTTTTGGTATCGTAATGAACCTTAATCTGACCTGTTTTACCGGGAAGAATAGGCTCCTTGCTGAAATCAGGTGTAGTACAGCCACAAGAAGGCTTTACGCTGGAAATGATAAGAGGCTTGTCACCTGTATTTTTTACTGTGAAAACTCTGTTTCCGTCGGCACCTGGCTTAACAGTTCCGTAGTCAAGTACAGTATTGTCAAAAGTAATAGTTTGAGCGGATGCGAAAGCAACTGTTCCTAAAATTGCAAAACCTGCAAATAATTTTTTCATATTGATAATGTTTGATATGAATTTTGATTCAAATTAGGTAGAATAATCTCTATGGATTGCGAAAATTTTATCAATCTAGCCAAAACTTTAGATTAATTACTGCCGTAAGGCAGTATATTATAAAATTAAATAATTAGGAGGA
>CAYXUO010000238.1:0-1647 GCA_964468335.1 uncultured Chryseobacterium sp.
CACAGAGAACCTTTCAAAGTTATGTCTCCATTCAAAACCATTGGAAAATATTTAATCCTGACAGATTGATCAATGATCTTTCGGAAAAGGACCTGATTTCCTTTATTAAATATTTCCAGACCAGGCCGCGGAGTTTTAAAACCGGTAAAGTAAAGGCACCACACCGAAATACAACTGTGGAGAAAAATATAGCTGACTTCAAATTTGTATTGAAGTGGGCTGCTAAACAAAAGATTTATACCGGAGATCTTCACAATTCTTTTGAGTACCACTTTAAAGGGACCAGCGGAGACTTAAAAGAAATAGTTTATCTGGAATGGAATGAGCTCATAGAATTATTTGAAAAAGATTTTGGCAATGACCGTCTAAATCATGTTCGGGATGTATTTTGCTTTTGCTGCTTCACAGGCCAAAGGTTCTCAGATGTAAAAGCGTTGCAGCATTCTGATATTCGTGACGGCTATTTTCTGAACACCACTGAAAAGACTATTGATCCCCTCCGGATTGATTTGAATGACTACTCACTTGAGATTTTGTCCAGATATAAGGATTTTCCCCAGCCGTTACCAATTATTTCGCATGACAAAACCAATGAATACCTGAAGGAGATTGGTGATATATTGGAGTGGAACACAAAAGTTACTGAAGTTTTTTTCGTTGGGGACAAGAGAACCACCATCACCGCACTGAAAAAGGAGGTGATTTCTACTCACGCTGGTAGACGGACGTTTGTTGTAAATGCTTTGAAAATGAAAATTCCAACCATTGTAATTAGAAGTTGGACTGGACATAAGGATGAACGAGCAATGAAGCCCTATATTAAAATAGTGGATGAGCTTAAAATAAATGAGATGCAAAAGTTCAACAGGAAGGCTACCCCCGAAAATACCCCCGATAATAATTGATATATATTGAACCATAGTGAACCAGCCTGATATGTAAAGCCCATGTTTAAAGGGTGTGCGGTTTAATGTGAAATGAACTGAATTGATAATTAAGTCCCGTCTTCGCTACACGATCCCATCTATATCAGGTGGGATTTTTTTGTTGATAAAATGAAATTTGTAACTTAGATGTTACCTGATGGGCTGTACCGGCGAACTTGAAAAGAATGTACATCTAATAATGAGAGTAGCTCTAAGTAAGAATTCATATCCGCCGCACCAGGCAGTAATTCCCATCTTACTACCGATTTGTCTTATTAGGTGAATTTTTTTATTGATGAGCGATTTTGTAGTTTACATATTATATAGCCGACCGCACCAGCGCACTTATGTTGGTTTCACTTCGAGTTTTTGTTGATGAATGAATTTTCAGTTTATATATTAGATAGTGCGAAGCACTTTCGGATGTATAGTAGATTAAGGCATTTTCAAATGCGCTAATTATTTGCCATTTATTAGTTTGTTTGTCATTTATTTGATGAATGCTTCGGGGATCAGGGATACGGGTAATGATGTGCTTTTAATTTGAACCAAATTCTTTATTCTGCAGGTACACTACTATACATATTGCAATAAATAGTTGATGAGCTAAGATGTGAAGTGCCTAAACTTATTACAAAGTTTAAACATGTTACTCAGTGCTTATATAGCCCCCACAACTTTCCATCTTCGTTTCCAGGTGTTTATATAATTTCCGGAAATT
>CAYXUO010000239.1:0-1600 GCA_964468335.1 uncultured Chryseobacterium sp.
GGCGGCATGAACTTCCACGGTCCTTATGAATACGTCGCTCTGGAAACCATGGAAAAAGCGGTGAAGGTGATTATCAATATCGCCAAAGCCGTGAAAAAGAACAGCTAGAGAATTCGTTTATTGTCAAAATGTCCAGACTTCTCCTTTGGAATGGTTTTGATACTTTACTCATTATTAACAACCTAAAAATAATATAGATATGTATCCAGAAGAATTAGTGATGCCAATGAAGGCGGAACTTACTGATAAAGGTTTCCAGGACGTGACTTCTGCTGAAGCTGTAAATGAAGCTTTGGCGAAACCGGGAACCACTTTATTAATGATTAACTCGGTGTGCGGATGTGCGGCCGGTGCCGCAAGACCGGGCGCTGTTTTCTCATTAACCGGCGACAAAAAACCTGACAATTTGGTAACTGTTTTCGCGGGATTTGATGGCGAAGCGGTAGCTGAGGCCAGAAAGCACCTGGCACCTTTCCCTCCAAGCTCCCCATGCATCGCCCTGTTCAAGGACGGTGAACTGGTTCATATGCTGGAAAGGCACCATATTGAAGGAAACCCTGCGGGAGCTATTGCTGCTAACCTTCAGTCCGCATACAGCGAATATTGCTAAAAAACCAATATCCTGAATTATTGCCGCTCCTGAATTTCAGCAGCGGTTTTTTTATGTCGATGCTGCGGGGTATATACTTTTGCGGTTATTTTATTACCTGCGTTTTCCGGAAATCAGTTATATTTGGACATGGCAACCAAAGCACTGTTCAATTCTGTCGTAAACTGGTTTATCAAACAAAGGATAGATCAGATTGAAAACTTCATCAAAAACCCCATTGAAACACAGAATGGCGTCCTTTTCTCGCAACTTTTCCACGGTGAAAACACCGACTACGGAAAAATTCACGGTTTCAGTTCCATAAGTTCCTATAATGATTTTAAGGAACGGGTGCCGATAGTGACCTATGAAGATTTCGAGCCTTATATTGAACGTGCGCGG
Source organism: uncultured Chryseobacterium sp. (assembly GCA_964468335.1). Taxonomy (GTDB): domain Bacteria; phylum Bacteroidota; class Bacteroidia; order Flavobacteriales; family Weeksellaceae; genus Marnyiella. The sequence continues at coordinate 992 of CAYXUO010000239.1, forward strand.
AAAGGAGAAAGAGATGTATTCTGGCCCGGGCAGATTAAACAGTTTGCGAAATCATCCGGAACTACCAATGCAAAAAGCAAATTCATCCCGATTTCAGACGAAAGTCTTGCGGATTGTCATTTTAAGGCCGGAAAAGACCTGCTGTCCATCTATGCCAACAACCATCCCGATAACACACTTTTTCTCAATAAGAATCTAAGGCTGGGCGGCAGTGCCGAACTCTATCAGGATTTTAATACGAAGTTTGGAGATCTGTCGGCAATTATGATCGAAAATCTGCCGTTTTGGGTGGAGATAACCACCACCCCCAGCAAAAAGACTTCATTGATGTCCGAGTGGGAAAGCAAGCTGCAAGCAATCGTTGCGGAAGTAAGGAATGAAGATGTGGGCAGTCTTACCGGTGTGCCCAGTTGGATGCTGGTATTACTACAGCGCATCCTTGCAGATACGGGGCAGGGCAACATAAGTGAACTGTGGCCCAATCTCGAGGTCTTTTTCCATGGTGGCATCAGTTTTAAACCCTACCGTGAGCAGTACCGCAATATCATTGGGAAAGACATCAATTATTACGAAATTTATAATGCTTCCGAAGGCTTCTTCGGCATTCAG
>CAYXUO010000240.1:0-1583 GCA_964468335.1 uncultured Chryseobacterium sp.
TCATCCAGATAATCAGAGGTTTCCTTGCCCGGTCTCACCTTGGGTATCAGGCCTCCGTTACGCTTAAGATCATCTGCCATCTGGTTTACCGGTATCGTAATAGCGGTATAGAAGAAGGTGAAGATAATGATAAGCAATGCAAAGAGAACATTATACTGCCAGCTGAACACGTTTTGAAAACCGGCGAAGAAGGTATTACTGTCATCCAGTTTTACCAACAGTCCGGGTACAAACATGAGCGCCTGGGCAAAGATGATTGGCATTACACCGGCAGCATTCACCTTAAGCGGGATCCATTGTCTGGCGCCCTGCATCAGGTTCTTGTTTACACCGCCACGTGCCTGCGCACGGCTTACGTACTGAATAGGTATTTTACGAACAGCTACGGAAAGGATAATTGCAAGCAATACGACCAGCATCCAGAACAGCACTTCCACCAGAATAAGGATGGTTCCTGAACCACCTTTACCGGTTTGGGTTACATATTCCTGTACAAATGCCTGAGGCAAACCAGCAAGGATACCCACCATGATCAGAATAGAGATACCGTTTCCGATACCTTTGTCCGTGATCTTCTCGCCTAACCACATTGCAAACACAGAACCTGCAACAAGTATCACGATACTTGGCAGCCAGAACATCACCGAATTAGGGTCAATGTAATACGCCTGTGAAAACTGCGAATAAGGCAGAAACATAGTGGTAATAGAAGTTAAATAGCTGGGCGCCTGAACCAGACAGACAGCGATGGTTAACCATCTTGTAATCTGATTAAGCGTGTTACGTCCCGACTCCCCGTCCTTCTGAAGTTTCTGAAGGTAAGGAATGGCCATACCCATAAGCTGCACAATAATGGAGGCAGAGATATAAGGCATGATTCCCAGGGCCATAACAGAAGCATTGGCAAATGCACCACCGGTAAATGACGAAAGCAAACCAAGAAGACCTGCTCCCTGGTTGTTTCCGCCCTGACTTTTGTAATGATCCAATAAGTTCCCGACTTCGGACAGGTTAATGGCCGGCAGGGAAATAAAGGTTGCGAATCTATACACAAGGACCATTCCTAAAGTAAATAAGATTTTATCTCTAAGTTCCTTTAGACTCCAAATGTTTTTAAGTGTTTGTATAAATCCTTTCATTATAATAGTTATAGAGTAATTGCTTTACCTCCTGCTTTAGCAATAAGTTCTTCAGCAGATTTTGTGAATTTATCTGCAGAGATTGAAACACCTGATTTCAATTCGCCTCTACCCATAATTTTCACAAGGTCATTTTTAGATGCCAGACCATTTTCGATCATAACTTCTCTGGTGATATCACCTTTGATGTCTTTAGTATCGATTAGGTTTTGGATGGTATCTAAATTGATTCCTCTAAATTCTTTTCTGTTTACGTTGTTGAAACCGAACTTAGGCAATCTTCTCTGGATCGGCATCTGTCCACCTTCGAAACCGATCTTCTGAGAGTATCCGGCTCTGGCTTTCTGACCTTTATGTCCTTTTGTTGAAGTACCGCCTTTTCCTGTTCCCTGACCTCTACCAATTCTCTTGGAATTGAAAGTGGAACCTGAAGCTGGTTTTAAG
>CAYXUO010000241.1:0-1550 GCA_964468335.1 uncultured Chryseobacterium sp.
ATAGACAAGAGAATTCTTGATTTCCTGGTGAAGAACACCCGTATGCCTTTTACAGAAATAGCTAAACAAATGGATGTTTCTGCCGGTACGATCCACGTTAGGGTTAAGAAAATGGAAGATGCGGGAATCATTCTTGGTTCTTCTTTAAGTATAGATTATGGCAAGCTGGATTATCATTTCACAGCCTTCATCGGAATCCTTCTTACAAAATCCAACCGGACGCAGGAAGTCCTAAAAGAACTTTCAACTATTCCAAACGTAGTGGAAGCCAGCGTAATTTCCGGCAAATACAATATTTTCTGTAAGATGCGTGCAAAGAACACCGAAGATGCCAAAAGAATCATCTATATGATTGATGACATCCAGGATGTGATGAGAACCGAAAGTATGATCTCTATGGAAGAGTATCTGAGCGACAAGAACAGGCTCATAGATGCCGTAAGAATTTAAGTTTATAAATTACCCCTATTGAAACCTGCGAATGTTCGCAGGTTTCTCTATTTTTGCACCTATGGAAACGAATGAATTTGCAAATGAGAGCCCGAAGAAAGATTTAGGTTTTTTTCTGTCACTACTGGCGCTGCTGCTTTTCACGATAATGGGCATCGGTGTGGATGTGGACCAGTACCTGCAGCAAAGCGAGCTTAAAATTCCTGAATGGTATTTTTACATCATTTTTTCTGTCGATATTCTGATTATCCTGTCTCTTCTGCTGATCTATTTCTACAGGAAAATTGGAGTGATCCTGTTTCCACTTTTGGTGGGCGCACACTTTTTCTCCCACATCTATTATCTGGATACTTTCCTGTATACAGATGTAACTTCCTTATTTCTCTTTACCGGAATAGGACTTCTTGCCTTCATTCCGAAATGGCAGTTTTTTAATTAATTGGCAGTACGATGTTTTCCAAAGCCTGTGAATATGCCATAAAAGCTGCGATTTACGTCGCCAAGCAAAGCCTGCATAAGGAACTTGTCAATGTGAAACAGGTAGCAGCTTCAGTAGATGCCCCCGTAGCTTTTACTGCTAAGATCCTTCAGCGTATGAACCGGGAACAGATTCTGGAATCCTCCCGTGGTAAAATGGGCGGATTTATCTTTGATGAAGACAAACAGAAAGCGATCACAATCTATGATATCGTTATTCTTTTCGACGGACCCGGTGTATTTACAGAGTGCGGATTGGGACTGCACAGGTGTTCAGCTCTTAACCCTTGCCCGGTTCATGATGATTTTAAGGTTGTTCGTGAAAAACTGCAGTTAATGACTAAAAAATTTACATTTTATGACCTTGCCGTGAGAACAGAAAATGGCCTGGCCTGGTTGCGGTGATTTTTTTTATTTTGAATTAGGATAAAATAGTCCGAATTAAAAATATTATGTACCTTTGGCTTATAATTATAAAAGAAAGTGATATGCTAACCCAGGAAAAAACAATAGGCGATTACGTTGCAGAAAATTTCAGAACTGCAGAAGTTTTTAAAAAATACAAGATTGACTTCTGCTGCAAGATGCTGGTATACGAGTCAGTCTTTTCATTGACCCGATCG
>CAYXUO010000242.1:0-1542 GCA_964468335.1 uncultured Chryseobacterium sp.
AGTAAACCGTAATTTTCATTGTATCCACTGCCATCTACTGATGAAGTTAAGATAAAAGGAGAAGGACTTGCGTTCTACTCTCCGGAAGAGGTGGAAATCGCATATGCCGAAGGTCAGATTTCGCTTAATGCAAAAGTAAGATGCCGTCTTCCTGTTAAAGAGAACGGTGAGATCGTTACAAGACTGATTGACACCACCGTAGGTAGAATTCTGTTCAACCAGATCGTACCTAAGGAGTCAGGTTTCATCAACGAACTTCTTACCAAGAAGTCTCTGAGAAACGTTATCGGCCGTATTTTGGCAGATACAGACTTCCCGACTACGGTTCGCTTCCTGGATGATATGAAAGATCTTGGTTATGAAAACGCATTCCGCGGAGGACTTTCCTTCAGTCTTGGAGATATTGTAATCCCTGTGGAGAAAAAGACCATGGTGGCACAAGCTGTGGAGAATGTGGATGAGATTAAGGCCAACTATAACATGGGTCTTATTACAGATACAGAAAGATATAACCAGGTAATTGACGTTTGGACCAACACCAACGCCGGACTTACTGAGATGATCATGAGCAGGATGAAGACTGACCAGGGTGGGTTCAATTCTGTATACATGATGCTTGACTCCGGTGCAAGGGGGTCCAAAGAGCAGATCCGTCAGCTCTCCGGAATGAGAGGTCTGATGGCGAAACCGCAAAAAGCCGGTTCTACAGGTGCTGAGATTATCGAAAACCCGATTGTGGCTAACTTTAAGGAAGGTCTGTCCATCCTTGAGTACTTTATCTCCACCCACGGTGCCCGTAAAGGTCTTGCAGATACCGCTCTTAAGACGGCGGATGCAGGTTACCTTACACGTAGACTTGTAGACGTTGCTCAGGATGTTATCATTACTCAGGACGACTGTGGTACTTTGAGAGGAACAGAAGTTTCTCCGCTCAAGAAAAATGACGAGATTGTAGAAAGACTTTCCGAAAGGATTTTGGGTAGGGTTTCCCTGCACGATGTATACCATCCGGAAACTGACGAACTTTTAGTTCATGCCGATACCATCATCAACGAAGCTTATGCTAAACTGGTTGAAGAAGCAGGTATTGAAACAGTAGAAGTAAGATCTCCGCTTACCTGCGAAACCAAGAAGGGAATCTGCGCCAAGTGTTACGGACGTAACCTGGCAACAGGTAAGCCTATCCACATGGGTGAGGCAGTAGGAGTAATCGGTGCTCAGTCCATTGGTGAGCCGGGAACCCAGCTTACACTTAGAACCTTCCACCAGGGGGGAACTGCGGGTAACGTTTCCGAGAATCCATCCATCGTTGCACGTAGAGACGGTATCGTTGAAATGGACGAGGTTAGAACGGTAACTTCTGAAAATGAAGAAGGTAAGAAAGCAGAGATCCTTGTTTCACGTTCTACTGAATTCCGTTTGGTAGCTGACAATGAGCTTAGGACACCACTTATGATTACCAACATCCCCTACGGATCCGAATTACTGGTGAAGCCGGGCGATAAAGTGAAAAAAGGTGATCTGATTGCGAAATGGGATCCC
>CAYXUO010000243.1:0-1476 GCA_964468335.1 uncultured Chryseobacterium sp.
CTTCTGCAAGCCGCTGAGAAGTACGGAAAGAGTGGGTATGGAGAATATCTGAAAGAGCTCTTGAATACACGACATTAAGTCTTAAATTTGTGATCTTTTACAACCAGTAACATTTGGCTGTCAGTGGTCAGCGATTGGAGGTCGGCAGTCAGCAGGCGGCAGTCAGCGAGGTCCACGCTTCAATATGAAAAGTAAGAATTAGATAAATGAATTAAACTGCTAATGAAAAACAAATAGGTGAATGCTGAAAGCTGAAACCCGAGTGCAAAACTCTAAACTATGAAAGACTTCAGACAACTCCAGGTATGGGAAAATTCACACCAATTAGCAATGGAGGTGTACAAAATCACAGCTTTGTTTCCAAAGGAGGAGATGTTTGATATGATTTCACGCAGATTTCGCAGACTCTACAGCAGATCTTCGCGGATACATTAATCAGTAGATTAAAGTGTAAGTTTTTAAAATATGAATGAAAATGAAATTTCATATATAATTCGAGGCTGTATTTTTAAAGTTTACAACTATGTGGGTCCCGGACTGTTGGAATCAGCGTATGAGAAAGCGCTTGCTTTTGAGCTGGAAAATGCGGGGTTAAAAATAAAGATGCAGGTGGGGTTGCCGTTTCAGTATGAAACAATAATTCTGGAGGTAGGGTATAGGATAGATATTTTAGTAAAAGATAAAGTAATCATAGAAATCAAATCAGTTGAGGCATTAACCGATGTTCATTTCAAGCAGCTTACGACCTATCTAAAATTATCCGGAAAAAAGTTAGGATTATTAGTTAATTTTAACACATCAAAAATCGACACTTCAATAAAAAGAATTGTCAATAATTTATAAAACAAATTACAACTGCATAAATCTGCGTTGATCTGCGCAAGCAATCGGCGGGAATCAGCGAGAAACAAACAATAATGAAGAAACTCAAAGTAATGACTGTCGTGGGTACACGGCCGGAGATTATCCGTCTTTCCAGGGTGCTGGCTGCATTGGACCGTTCAGAGGCGGTAGAGCATATTATTGTTCATACAGGACAGAACTATGACTACGAGCTGAACCAGATTTTCTTTGATGATTTGGGGCTCCGTAAGCCTGATTACTTTCTGGAAGCCGCGGGCAAAACCGCCACCGAAACTATCGGCAATATACTGATCAAGATCGATCCCCTGCTGGAAGATCTGGCGCCGGATGCTTTTTTGGTGTTGGGAGATACCAATTCCTGCCTCTGTGCTATCCCTGCAAAGAAAAGACAGATTCCGATTTTCCATATGGAAGCCGGAAACCGCTGCTTCGACCAGCGCGTGCCGGAGGAAACCAACCGAAAAATTGTTGACCATACCGCCGACATCAACCTTACTTACAGCGATATCGCCAGAGAATACCTTCTCCGGGAAGGATTGCCGGCCGACCGCATCATTAAAACAGGTTCACCCATGTTTGAGGTGCTGAACCACTATCTGCCACAGATCGAAG
>CAYXUO010000244.1:0-1424 GCA_964468335.1 uncultured Chryseobacterium sp.
ATGGACAGACTACGGTGCAGTTCATACATTACATCAGCAAAAGCAAAAAGTATATCGGAAAAAGTCAGTTCCTTACAAAATCCCAGGTGGATAAAGTGTTTGGCAAGGACAAGGTAAAAGCAGCGGCCCGACGGGAAAGCAGTTCTACCATAAAGCCTTTGGCAGATTCTGCTGAAACGGCAGCCGGCGCTAAAAAGAAAAAATAGCTTACTATACCCTATTTTCAAAACCTGTTCTTACCGAATGGGTTTTTAATTTCAGACTTATAAACAGTAAAAGATGTCACTAGAGATTATTAATCTGACTAAGAAATTCGGCCCACAGACTGCATTAAACAACATCAATCTTCAAATTGGAAAGAACGAAATTATCGGATTGCTGGGCCCGAACGGTGCCGGTAAATCTACACTGATGAAGTCCATTACCGGCGTTTTGGCACTTGAAGAAGGCCAGATACGATTTAACGGACTGGATATCACAGCGAACGAACTTGAAACTAAGCGCACGATTGGTTTCCTGCCGGAAAACAATCCGCTCTACCCGGAAATGTACATTAAGGAATACCTGTCATTTGTTGCAGACCTTCATAAAATTCCAAAGCAAAGGATTGACGAGGTTATTGAGCTTGTGGGGCTTACACCCGAAAAATCGAAGAAGATATCACAACTGTCCAAAGGATATAAACAGCGGGTAGGCTTGGCTCAGGCCATCCTGCACCAGCCCGACCTTCTGATTCTGGATGAACCTACCAACGGCCTGGACCCTAACCAGATTATTGAGATCCGAAATCTAATCAGAGAAATTGGCCGTGAAAAAACGGTGATTCTGTCCACACATATTATGCAGGAGGTAGAAGCACTGTGTTCCCGCGTAATCCTCATCCATAACGGAAACATTATCCAGGACTCACCTGTGGATGAATTTAAGGGCAAATACAACAGTCTGGAGGAAGCATTCGCAAGCTACACGTCTGAACCCGCAGCAGCTTCAGCACCTGTTTCGGCAGAGTAATCCAAAACTTTTTAGCAAAAAAAATGAGCGGGAAAAATTTCCCGCTCATTTTATATTTGTAACCTTCATACTTTCAGGAAGATGAAGGTTGATATTTATCAGATATGAATTACTTCACCATAAGCAGCCGCAGCGGCTTCCATAATTGCTTCGGAAACTGTTGGGTGCGGGTGAATGGATTTAATGATCTCATGGCCTGTAGTCTCCAACTTACGCGCCACCACAGCTTCTGCGATCATATCGGTAACTCCTTCACCAACCATATGGCATCCTAACCATTCGCCGTACTTAGCATCAAAAATGACTTTAACGAAACCGTCGGTATTTCCGTTTGCTGTCGCTTTACCGCTTGCAGATAACGGGAATTTACCCACTTTAAGTTCGTAAACCTGATACTTAGCCTGCTTTTCGGT
>CAYXUO010000245.1:0-1407 GCA_964468335.1 uncultured Chryseobacterium sp.
GGAAAACTATAGACTTGTTGTTTTCAAAGATATGAGTAACGACGAGATGTTTCTAAGTAAGTCTACTGCTGAGACTAAAGACGTTATTGAGTATGAAGGTGAGACGTATCCATTGATCAAAATGGAAATCTCCTCAACTTCACACCCTTTCTACACCGGTAAAACCAAACTGGTTGATACAGCAGGACGTGTAGACAAGTTTATGAACAAGTATAAGAAATTCGCAAAGTAATTTACGGATCTTAACCATATTAAGAGTCTTCCAATTTTTTGGAGGACTTTTTTTATTAAATTTGAAGACCTTTCTCATTAAATAATCCACTGAATGCAACTTGTTTTTTCTGATGCCCAATACTGGGAAAATTTCCTCCCGTTAACTTTCACAAGACCTGTAGCCGAAATGCGCTGCGGCATACTTACTTTTGCCGAAAGATGGCAGAAGCTGTTGGGCAGCACTCAAGTGTCTTTTTTTACTGAAGAATTCCTGCAGCAGAAGTTTCCGGCTCCAACATTGGAGGAAAGTCTTTTTCTGGTACCGAATTTCCTGCCCACGAAAACTCTTTTAGAACAAATCCGCAGCTTAAATAGGGGCGAAGCCCTGGTGTATGAAGATGAGTTGCTTGCCGCGAGGGTAAATATTAAGGATTTTTCACTTTCCCAAATTGAAAAGATGACGGACATTTCGGAGAAACTTGTTTTCTTCCGGAAACCCACCGACCTTTTTTCCTACAATGCTGCAGCCATTGATTTCGATTTTGAACTTCTTACTGAAGGACGTTCCTCGCAGCCGCTCTCGCCAACAAATGGTTTTCTTGGAAATGAGGAAGATTTATTCATTGAAGAAGGAGCTTCCATTGAGTTCTCCACCATCAACTGTCGCAGCGGAAAGATCTATATAGGCAAAGATGCTGAAGTAATGGAAGGATGTAACCTTAGAGGCCCAATTGCATTATGTGAGGGTTCCAAATTTAATCTGGGGGCAAAGATTTATGGTGAAACTACGGTCGGGCCCCATTCCAAAGTGGGAGGGGAAGTAAACAATGTGGTTATTTTCGGCTTTTCCAACAAAGGGCACGACGGATTTATCGGAAACTCTGTTATTGGCGAATGGTGTAACCTGGGCGCTGATACGAACTCCTCCAACCTTAAAAATAATTATTCTTCCGTTAAACTTTGGTCGTACAGCAGTGATTCCATGGAAGATACGGGTCTGCAGTTCTGCGGACTTATAATGGGTGATCATTCCAAAGCTGCCATAAATACTCAGTTCAATACAGGAACTGTGGTCGGTGTAGCTGCCAACATCTTCAAATCGGGTTTTCCGCCAAACCATATTCCCTCCTTTAGCTGGGGTGGGATGGATGGTGATGAGAAGTTCAGACTGGATAAAGCTGCTGAGGTTGCCGG
>CAYXUO010000246.1:0-1398 GCA_964468335.1 uncultured Chryseobacterium sp.
TATGTTCTTGCTTAGTATTTTTTTCTCCGGTTTACTCTTTTAGTTTCCATCTGAAGGCTGTTTGGGGTTAATATTTTCATTTTTTTTGGTTAAATAATGTCCAGATGTAAATCTGAATGTATTTTTGATTAATTTTATTTCTTATTGAAGTAAGCTTATTAACCATTAAAAACACAAATTATGTCCACATCTGTAGCAAAGGCGTATGCCAACACCGTGAGAAAGAATCAAAAAGTTTTGTATGCCGTTTGGGAGCCTGGTTTGCCGGTTGAACTTGGTGACTATGGCACAATGAACGGAAATATCTTTGTTCCGCTGGGGAATATCAGGGAAATTGAAGCTCTGAAAGATTTTAAAATTACTACGCGGAAGGATACTACCCAGGATGAGAAAACATTTACCTCTCAGAGAGGGGTCGAGTATAAGCTGATACCCAAAGCCAGCGCTTCGGTTCAGGGTATTCCGGTAAAGGCATCCATAGAATTTAATTTTTCAGAGGAGAATGCCGTTTTTTTCAATGCCGCCGGCTGTGTTTTCGAAATGATTGAAAACAAACATCAGCTCGGACAGAAAATTAAGGAAATCCATGAGTCTGACAGGACCATATGGAAGAAGGATTTCGTCCTGGTCACCTCTGTGGTGCATGCAAAACGTGCGCTGATTTTGGTTTCCACCTCCAGCGATTTTGCCATCGGTTTTGAAGCCGCGGGTGAGGTTCCGGCAATCGATTTAGCAAGTGCTTCGCTTAATCTGAATCTTAAATTTCAAAAATCAAGTGGCTACAAGGTGAATGCAGAAGAAGGCCTTATACCTTTAATTGGCTTGGGTAAAATTCAGCGGAAATCTGTTTTTCACAAGGAAGATTTCGGGGCTTTATCGGACTCAGTTAAGAGCGCTGCTTCATCCAAAGAAAAGGAATATGAAATGGATTTCGACGATTATACCGCCAATAAGGACACGGACGAAGATTGATCTAAGATCTGTGTAATTACCCGGTACCGAATAATCTGGGTGCCGTCATTAAAAAAGGTGGGGCGGGGCAGCAATGTTTTCTCATGAATCTGTTGAGGGATTGCTTCTCCGTCATGGCGCCTCATCGTAATTACGTCACTTAACCAACTCATTAAACAACCTCTCAAAAGTCCCATCCAAATCCTTTGTTTTCCCCGGATGCGGGCGTGAGGTCTGGATTACTGAGCTGCGCACTGCTGTAAGCCAGCGGAAGCGCTCGGGGATGTCGAAGGCTGCGATTTCACCACCGGCTTTGTCTCCGTTTGCTACGTGGCGGAAATTTTCAAGGTTTTGCAGTATGGCCTCCTTATCCATTTCACAGTTCATCAGGTCAAATTTTATCGGACAAAGATGAAAGTCCACACGGATGTACTTTTCTCTTTTCGA
>CAYXUO010000247.1:0-523 GCA_964468335.1 uncultured Chryseobacterium sp.
ATTGTTCTGATTGAAGTTGAATTTATCATTAAGGTTATAAGTAAACCAGTTGAATCTTCTTACTTTATAAGGACAGTTGTTTGCACAGTATCTGGTACCGATACATCTGTTGTATGCCATCTGGTTCTGACCCTGCTTACCGTGGGAAGTTGCCGCAACCGGACAAACAGTTTCACATGGTGCGTGGTTACAGTGCTGACACATTACCGGCTGGAAGATAACGTCCGGGTTTTTAGCCGGCTCAATCAGGATATCATACAGTTCAGGAACGTTAAGGCCTCTTTCAACCTGCTCCTTAGTATGAATCTTTTCTTTAGCTGAATAATAACGGTCAATTCTTAACCAGTACATATCACGCGACATTCTGATCTCCTCCTTACCAACAACAGGTACGTTGTTCTCTGCCTGACAAGCGATGATACATGCTCCACAGCCGGTACATGCGTTCAGGTCTACAGAAAGGTTGAAGTGAGGTCCGTCCGTATCATCAAACTCATCCCAAAGTGATATTTCCCCGGCAGGA
>CAYXUO010000247.1:533-1395 GCA_964468335.1 uncultured Chryseobacterium sp.
CCATCCTTTCAGTTTATCATCATAAGGAATGTTGATGAAATCGTCCAAAGGAACTTCTCTTGCGATTTCATAACGTCCCATAAGGGTATTCTGAAGCTGCATACCTGCAAATTCGTGCATTCCGCTAACTTTCTCAATCTTCACATTTGAAAGAGCCAGGTTGGAACCGTCAAAAAGAGGGTAAGCATTAATACCAGTCTCTGCTATTTTTCCGGAATTACTTTTGCCATAACCAAGAGCAAGTCCAAAAGAACCGTCGGCCTGTCCGGGCTGTACGAATACCGGAACATCCTTAATCGTAACACCGTTTACAGTAAGGTTCACTCTGGAACCGTCAAGCTGCATCCTGGCATTCAGGTCATTCTCCAGTCCAAGCTTTTTGGCGTCATCAGGAGAGACAGTTAGGTAATTATCCCAGGCAAGTCTGGTCACCGGATCAGGAAGTTCCTGCAGCCAAGGGTTGTTGGCCTGGGTTCCGTCTCCTATTGAAGTCTTGGTATAAAGTACCAGTTCGTATTCTGAAGGCTTCATGTTGGCAATCTCGGCCGCAGCCTGAGCCGCGTTTCCACCGCCGTAAGAAAGAGAGCCACCTGCATTTGGAGCGGCATTGAAGCCATTATACAGCACTTTATTAAAGCTGGTCCCACCAATCATTGTAGCAGCATTCGCTTTCAGATACTCGTAATAATTATTATTGGTATTGTTCTTACCGTTAATCCAAACAAGAAGAGACTCTTCAATCTGTCTGGACTTATATATTTTCTGGATGGTTGGCTGCATCAGAGCGTATACTCCGGACTGCGGAGTAAGGTCTCCCCAACTTTCCAGCCAGTTGGCCACCGGAATAACTGCGTGAGCAGCT
>CAYXUO010000248.1:0-1377 GCA_964468335.1 uncultured Chryseobacterium sp.
CCTTTTTGAGTTTCTGAAGAAGTTTAAATTTTTATTCCGGTCAAAAGTCCGTCCCGTGAGTGTATAAAGTTTCAGCTTCCAGTAATGCTGCCCCTGATACAAAATGGAAATACAAAGTACCAGACCATACAGCAGAAACAGTATATCGGAAAACGGTTTGGTAATAATCAGCCAGACCGCGATTAATGGAAAGGTGATAAATGCGTGCATCATTTCCATTGGATAATACCATTTTAACCTTTTTATCAGATCTCTTTTAGACATTTTATATTCAATATTTAATTTTTGTTTCGTCCGAATAAAAGCCTCGCGGCTTCATCACAGCAGAAAAAGTGCTTCAGGGCAGTAGCTAATTATAAGGCTAAAAAAGTTAGGAAACAAATTTTAATCTATGGGACCGCAGTGTGCACGTTTTGGGTATGAGACTTTACGGCTGACGCTGGCGACATTTTGTAAGCAAGGCCATACAGGATTTTGACAAAATAATCTTAATACAAATCTTTAAACCTGGTGAATATTAGCCCTCACAACTGGTACTTATATCTTATTATTTCATTTTTACCAAAACTTAAATCCCGGCTTTGGGGTGCTGTTTGACGTAAAATCGGAGGTAACAAGGTTTCTGTTCAGTGGAATTTTAAAAGTTTCACCGGGATTACCGCTTATAAGGTAGTGCTGCGCGAGTGGCTCTCCCAGCAAAAGTTTTATTTTTTTGGACAATCGCGACTTATTATAGCTGTATGTGCCGTCAATTTTGGTAACGAGGTCGCGGATGTTTTTGGGATCGGCATTGGATTTCAGACGTTGATAAATGAAGAAAAGTTCTTCCTCATGGTCTGAAAGTTCAGCAATTCTGAGTCCAGTTGGATGCTGAAGGAAAAATATGAATAGGGTAGCCTCCAGCGGAGTCAGTTTCAGATCTGCGCTTCCAATACTGATTTTTCCTTTGCCAGAAATGTGAACTGCTTTAGGCTGAACAGCACCGAGAAAACCCTGTGAAAACTTCATCTGCATCCTTATTTTTTCGAAGAAATTCAGCACATCGGAAATCAACTTCTCAGGAACACCATTTGCGGTCAGCCGTGCAATGCATTCCGGACAAATGTCGGCCGTTCGCAGTTTCAGGAGGATATCGTTCTTGTTTGCACAGAAGTCGTTCACGCATCCTAAAGCGGTAAGGTGGAAGTTTTGCTCCACCGGGAGGTGAAGGTCAAACTTCATAAGAATTCGCAGTACATTAGCTACAATCTCATAAGCAACCGGATATTCCGGCGAACTGTCCAGGAAGACATCCCAATCCGAGGCCTGCACGAAGGCATTCCGTTCTCCATCTGCAGAAAATGCACTGAACCAGTTGAGTGAGTTGCGTCGGTTGGT
>CAYXUO010000249.1:0-1341 GCA_964468335.1 uncultured Chryseobacterium sp.
CCGCCACCGCTTGGGTTCGTGCTTGGGTTGGAGGAAGCGTTCTCAATGCCAATGCTTCTGTCAAATTCGTTAGTAAGTTCATTTTCGTATTGGGCCAAAAGTGAGTTCAACATTGAATTCTCTTCTGCCGTAAGGTTTGGACTGTTTGCGTCTACCGTTACATTATTGCTCACAGTAAAAGCTGCATATGGGCCTGCAGTTAGACCCAAAGCAGGAGTTACATAGTATTTTGCAGATACGGGAACAATGATCTGGTCTATATTGAAACCCATATCCATTGCAAAGCTCATTCCTTCCTCCGTGAAACTTCCGCTGTAGTCACCACCCAGTTTCGCATACTGAAGTTCACCCTGAAGTGCAAACTTTTCAGTCAACTGATACTCACCAAATGCACCTGCATAAAATCCGGATTTTCCTTTCTTGTCCATACCGATGCCTTCTAACTGTGCTTCATCAGAAGAGTTCAGAATAGAATTGGAATACCCTGCCTTCAGGCCAAAACGTGTCTGTGCATCAGATGATGCGAAAAATGCCAGGGCACCTGCTAAAAATACTTTTTTCATGATTTATTTTTTTTAAGTGGCAAATATATTCCAAAATGTGGTGCGCTTTCGGTTTTGCCTGCTGACTTTAATCATACCGCAACTAAACGCAAAAAATCCCGGATCAGAAGATCCGGGACTCTCTTTTGAAAATATTACAAATTAGAATTTGTACACCAATCCTAATGTTACATCGGTAAAGTTAAGACCGAAGTTGAAAGTATCAACAGCCTCAGCACCTGCTACATCTTCTTTCATTGTAGAGTAGCTAAGTACACCTACAGCAGCTTCAAGAGCGAAGTTTTTGTTGATGAAATAGTTAACACCAGGAGCGATTCCGAAATTGAAACCGTTGTACTTTGCAGCCATTGAAGTAACTCCGTTGTTCTCCATGTATTTTGCAGTAGAATAGTTTACATTAAGTTCGCCAAACAGAGAAAATCTTGCAGCAGGAGTTGTATAATATCTACCGAAAACACCTGCATTAGCTGCTTCTACTTCCTCATTAACTGTAACAGAAGCAAAAGTGTCTTCAGTTTTTCCGTTGGTGTAACCCACTCTTGCACCTACAGCAATGTTAGGGCTTACGAAATAACCTACACTTGGAGCTACAGTGAAAGTGCTCTCTTCGAAATTGTTCTGCTTGGCAGATGTGTAACCAATTGCACCCGTGATGAATGTATCACCTTTTACAAAACCTTCAACAGAAGTTTCCATCTGAGCGTTTACAGCTCCGAAAAGTGCAACTGCACCTACTAATAATACCTTTTTCATGTTCTTCATTTATTATTAAAAACGG
>CAYXUO010000250.1:0-1331 GCA_964468335.1 uncultured Chryseobacterium sp.
TTGGAATGTTCTTTTGCTCATCGCTAAATATTTTTAGTAAATACTATCTCTTATTTTTTAGATTGCAAAGATATGAAAGTTTTTATTGTCTGCAAATTAATTTGTAAAAGTTTGTTGGAACGATCAGATAAACTATTGTGAGATTTTTTTCTTAAACCTTTCCTCATTATCATCATTCCTTCCTGCTTTAGTTTACAGTTCTTCGCTTTATGTACACTTCTAAACCAATCATTGCATTGGTATAGACACCTGGTTTTTTCGAGAAATTGAAATTATTACCCCATTTGGCGGGATCGTTATTGTAGCGCGTATATGTAAGCCGTTCCTTGTAGTTTGTTAATCTAATCGCTGGGCCAACCTGCATATTGTATTCTTCTGTTGGCAGCCACTTCACGCTAACCAGAGCTCCCTCGGCGGGAAAATGAATGTTAAAACCTTCAACATTAATTTTAAATGATCCTCTTTTTCGGGATGTTGGCGTGAAAATGATCTGTTCAGTGTTCAGTTTCTCTAAAGGTCTACCTGTTAGTGAATCCACTTTATAAAAATTAAGTTCGAGGTTTGCTAAGGGTAAATTTTTACCAGATTTATGAAGAAATAATATTACATTACTGATTCTGCCATTTTTTTTCGAAGTATTCTTAAATCTTAAGCCTAACTCATAGTCAGCATTAGGGTTTACTGTCGCCAGTTTGAAATTAATCTCCTGCTTTAAACCATATGAATATTCAATTTTTTCATAATCCTTACTGTTAATTGTTACGGCTTCAATGTTGGTTGCACTTAAAGTGTCACTTTTCAACTCTTGGGTATAGCAAACCGCACTGTGGAGGAAAAGTAGTATTAAAAATATTTTATTCATCATCATTAGCCTGAAGTAGAAAATCAGGTGGGGTATGCACCATCGCTTAGCAAAGCAGTTCAACTCCGTACAGGAGATATTTGTTATTAGCTTGATCTAAAGTAATGAAATTTCCTGATAGTTGACCGGATGAATATAATTCCATTTCTCCAAATCATGTCGATTGCAGAAATTTATGCATTTCTTTATCTTTATTCGTTTTGGGATGGTCATCAGCTTCGTGAAAATCAGGGCACTAATGGTGAGGGCAAAAGCCTTATATTTGTGCCCTAAATTTACATTTGTACATGTTCACTCCTTCAGAAATCTCCGAGATTAAAAACCTACTTGTTCCCGAAAATAAAATTGTTATTATCACTCACTATAACCCCGATGGCGACGCTGTTGGGTCCAGTTTGGGTCTGAAGCATTTTCTGAAACAGATGGGTCTGGAGGCTGATGTAATTGTGCCGAACGATTTCCCGAAATT
>CAYXUO010000251.1:0-1297 GCA_964468335.1 uncultured Chryseobacterium sp.
CAAAACCGTGTACACCTGCCCGATGCATCCGCAGGTCGTGAAATCAGCACCCGGGGACTGTCCGATTTGTGGCATGACACTGGTAAAAAAAACCGTTGCGGTAAAAAAACCGGCAGCCAGACCCGCACCGGTTGTGAAGAAGCCGCAACCGGCCGCCATTCCCCCTAAAAAGGCAGCAGTAAAAAAGGTAACACCCGCTAAGGCTAAGGCTACTCCTACAAAAGCAGTGGCGAAACCTACAGTTAAGCCGAAACCGGCGGTCACAAAACCTATTTCACCAAACGTTAAAGCTTCTGCAAAAGCAAACGATTCAGCACCCGTTCATCAACACGTGGAGCCTAAGACGGACGACACTCAGAAAGAAATTGTGCACATAACGTTTATGTGTCCGATGCACCCCGAAGTGGTTTCTGATAAGCCCGGCAAGTGTCCGAAATGCGGGATGAACCTCGTCGCAAAAAACGAAAGTGAGCAGCACGCTGTCTCGGTCAATAAACACACACATCCTACTTCAGATAATCATCAGCATGAAGCTGCGCAAAAAAAATACACCTGTCCGATGCATGCTGAAGTGGTTTCAGAAAAAGCGGGAAAATGCCCGAAATGCGGGATGAATTTGGTTCCGAAGAAGGGAAGTCAGGATGCTCACACCCACCACCCAACTGCAGTACCTACAATCAAATTCCCGTTGGCTGATAAAAATCTGAAAGGCGGGCGCAAAGTAACCTATCATCTCTACGTGAAAGATACCCTGGTGAATTTTGCCGGAAAAGAGAAACGTGCAATTGCGGTAAACGGCCAGATTCCGATGCCGAAACTGGTCTTTTACGAAGGCGATACCGCAGAGATCGTGGTGCATAATTTGTTGAAAGAAGAAACTTCGCTGCACTGGCACGGCCTCCATCTTCCAAACCGAGAAGACGGAGTACCATGGCTTACGCAGAAACCCATACCGCCGAATTCCACTTATACCTATACGTTTCCGATTATTCAGAACGGCACCCACTGGTACCACTCCCACACGGGTTTGCAGGAACAGATCGGGATGTATGGCATGATGATCCTCAAAAAGCGCGCTGATGATCCTACCTTCCGCAAAGGAATTGATGATTTGCCTACGGAACATCTGATCCTGAGCGAATGGACGAACCTTAATCCCAACAATGTTCAGCGCATGCTCCGCAATGCGAACGACTGGTTCGCAATCAAGAAGGGCGCTACGCAGAGCTATTCTGAAGCCATAAAACAGGGACATTTCAAAACCAAGCTTACCAATGAGTGGAAGCGCATGCTGGCC
>CAYXUO010000252.1:0-1275 GCA_964468335.1 uncultured Chryseobacterium sp.
CTATCATATATGGTGGGGCATGCTTTATTTCCAAAAGCCCATCAGCGACAAACTGCCTGAAGTGGAGGTTACCGATGAGAAACTTAAAAAATTGGCGGTTCGCTATCTGGAACTCTGTTACGAAAGCAGACAGAACATTAAGGAAGACAGAAACGGTGTTTTTAAGGTATATGACCCGGTCCAACTTCAGCAACAAATTACTGAAAGTCAAAAGGACGGAGTGTTTTATAATCATAAGGAAAATAAAGCTTCAGTCTTATCATTTAAGCCCAGTCTGTACAGCCGCATCATCAGCTTTACAGGCATATTGGGATATTACAATCCCTTCACTGCCGAGGCGCAGTACAATCCTGAGCTGCCCTCCACCTACCTGCCTTTCACGCTGGCGCACGAGCATGCACACCAGTCGGGTTACGCACGGGAACAGGAGGCCAACTTCATTGCCTTTCTAACGGGGAGAAACTCCAGTGATGCTGATCTTAGATACAGTACCCAATACTTTGTTCTGAAATCATTGCTGAATGCCCTGGCGGAATCTGACCCGGGGTTTGTTAAAGACATACTTCGAAATTATTCACCGGGAATGAAACGCGACCGTATGGCAGAATTGATGTTCAGGAAAAAACATGAAGGCTTGCTGGAGGTTTTCTTTGGAATCACCAATGATCTGTTCTTGAAATCGAACCGTCAGGAAGGCGCAGTAACCTACTCGTATTTTGTGAATTTACTGGTAAGCTTTGAGGAGATGAACACGGCTAAACCCTAAAAAAAGAACCGCTTCTTGCGAAGCGGTTCAAAAAACACAAATGATGAAAAAAAATTTATTGCCTCTTCGGAGAACAAGCCTCCTGAAAGCCCTGTAAAAGTATAACTATTTGGCCAATCCACCAACTTTTAATGATTGATTTTTGGATTTGTTTAACAGTTGGCTATCTATCAATTGATTACATTTCGGGCACGTTGGGGCCCAGTGCTGCAATAGTGTTTAATTTAGGTGAAAGCTTCCAAAATAGCAAAAAAATCCTTGGAAAGCTCAAGATTACTAAAAGTAGCGGCATGAAAAATTTGCCGACATTAGGTTTTATATCATTAAAAATGGGATAATTTATATTTTATAAGCCTCCTTAAACTGCCGTAGCAGTTCCTCCAGCTTGTGGCGGTGCACGTACACCCTTTTTACCTCATCATAGCGCGGAGAGCGGTACAGGACCTCATGAAAATCCATGCTGCCATTGCCTACTTTTACGATATTCAGTACTTCAATATTCAGTTTCG
>CAYXUO010000253.1:0-1211 GCA_964468335.1 uncultured Chryseobacterium sp.
GGTCAAGGATGGAAACGTCGAACGTACCACCACCTAAATCGTAAACTGCGATTTTCTGGTCTTTGTGAGCTTTGTCCATACCGTAAGCAAGTGCAGCGGCAGTAGGCTCGTTAATGATTCTTTCAACAGTAAGGCCTGCAATTTCACCAGCTTCTTTAGTAGCCTGTCTCTGCGCATCATTAAAGTAAGCAGGAACAGTGATTACCGCGCGGGTAACTTCCTGACCCAAATAATCTTCAGCAGTTTTCTTCATTTTCTGAAGGATCATCGCTGAAATTTCCTGTGGCGTATATTCTCTGTCGTCAATCTTTACTTTTACAGTATCGTTAGGACCGGATACCACTTTATAGGGAACTCTGGTGATCTCGCTGGCATCGTCCTTAAAGTGTGTTCCGATAAATCTTTTTATGGAATAAACGGTTTTCTCCGGATTTGTTACTGCCTGTCTTTTTGCCGGATCTCCCACTTTCCTTTCGCCATCTTCTGTGAAGGCTACGATTGAAGGTGTAGTTCTTTTTCCTTCAGCATTTGGGATTACCACTGCATCCTTACCTTCCATTACGGCTACGCAGGAATTGGTAGTACCCAAATCGATTCCAATTATTTTACTCATAGTATCTATTTTTATTTTTTACAATTTGAGTTCAGTTTCTCTAAATCTGTACCAAGTAAAAAATAGTGACAAAATGACATTACGGCAGCACTGACTTGCCATGCAGTGTTATTAGGCGAAGCTACAGTGCTGCAAAAGAAAACACTTCCTGATGGAAGTGCCTGGTCACTGTTCTCATTTAATCACTACCTGTAAATGCAGGCAGTACCTTTTTTATCAGTGAGGCGTCCTGCCTTGCCGTCCTCTATAAGTTCCCATGTATAACTAGCGTTACCGAAGAACGGATCGCCATTCGGATTGGTGCCCCTGGCAGAAAGTTTCTGTTCGTCCTCCTGATCTTTTTTAATTTTTACAGCCACCATATCTCCATCAGCAAAATAGATGGCTGTGAGCGTACTTCCGTTATCGCATTTAAGGAGCTGGGCTTCCTGAACCAAAGATGTATCTTCAGTTTCCACTGTTTTATCTTCAGATTTTGAACATGAGAAGATGACCGATGCCGACAAGGCTATGATAAGGAAGATTCTGTTCATTGTAGTAGTTTAAAAATAGCTGGCAGGTTATACTGTATTACTTTTTCAGTGTCATAATGTATTCC
>CAYXUO010000254.1:0-1187 GCA_964468335.1 uncultured Chryseobacterium sp.
GGAACTTACCAGGATTCTTACGCATATTTTGGTGCCATTGAAAAGCAGTTCAGCTCCAGGCATGCAATCAACTTTACCGCTTTTGGTGCACCAACATACAGGGCCTCCAACTCACCCAACACGCAGGAGGCGTATGACCTGATGGGTAAAAATTATAATTCCTTTTGGGGATGGCAGGATGGTGAGAAAAGAAATTCCCGCATCAGACGTGTTTTTGAACCGGTATTTATGTTAACTGATTATCTTAAAATCGGCGAAAACAGCAACTGGAACAATACCATTTCCTATCAGTTTGGCCGTGACGGCCGAAGCAGGCTGGACTGGTTTCATGCAGCAGATCCCAATCCTACGTATTACAGAAAATTACCGGGATATATGTACAGCGGTTTCCAACTGCCCAACTCCGATGGTGGGGAGAATATCACGGATGCAGAACAGGCACAGTTTAATAACTATGTAAACCAGTGGCAAACCAATCCGCTCATCAGCCAGATAGACTGGAATTCCCTGTACTCCGCCAATATCCTGAACAGGTATGATATGAACGGCAATGAAAGAGGTGCCATCTATACCATTGTAGAAGATGTAAATAAAGATAAGACCCTTAATTTTGCCTCGCATTTTGATACTAAATTAGCCTCCAACTGGAAGCTGAACCTGAACTTTAATTATCAGAACCTTCAGTCTGATAATTTCCGTGAAATGAAGGACCTTCTGGGCGCGCTGTATGCCAACGACCTGAATGCCTTCAACAATGATGCGCCAAATGATGCAGATAACCCCGGACGCAGGATTATGGAAGGAGACCGAACTCAGTATTCTTACGACCTTTTACGCAACACTTACGCATTCAACGCTTCCAGTGAGGTCGATTTTCCGAAATGGAATGTAATGGCTTCTGTGTTCTCCTCTTATTCAGAATCGCAACGCGAAGGTAAGTTCAGAAACCCTCTGTATGCAGACAGTAAAGGTAAAAGTGATATTTATGATGCATTTGATGCCGGTATAAAAGGAAGGGTGACGTACAAAATAGACGGACGAAACTTCATCGTGTACAATGGAGCACTTTTCAGTCTCGCACCTACATTAAATGAGATTTTCATTAACCCGAGAGCGACGAACCTGATCACGCCGGGTGTGGAAAACCAGATTATCAACTCTAACGATCTTAGCTCTATCCTGAGAGG
>CAYXUO010000255.1:0-1175 GCA_964468335.1 uncultured Chryseobacterium sp.
CCACGACGTGCTGACTGCCGCCTTATAAACTCCCGCCTTCCTTAACTTTGAGGTCTGAATCTTAATGTCTCTGTCGCCATGAATATGGGTGTCAAAAACTTTCTGGGCCTTCATTTGCACCATATTAAGCAGTAGGAAAGCACTTAAACAGGTGATTTTCATAACCTTAATATTTACGTAAAGTTACGAAATGAGTTATGCAAACACAATAACTGATAATCGCAGGGTGGCATTTGCAATAAGCAGTCCTTCTAAAAACTGCTTTATGACGACAACTCCATAGACTGCCAAAAAACTACCGGAGGTGAGCCTGTCCCGAGCGCAGCGAAGGATCTGACGGGCTTTCATTGTTGGCTTTTCAAGCCCAACGAAAGCTTAGTTATTACCCGACGTTTTTTTCTAGTTTTTATAAATTTTTATTATCTCAAAAATCTCTTTATGGAAATCTTTTGTAGGCCCGCTTTGATAAATTTCACTATTTCCTGATAAGTTTAAAAAGTATATTTCACTCGAGAGAACCTTTCCACTATCATATTGATTTTCATATATTTTCGCGAAATCTGCCTTTTCATCACTGTCAAAAAATATAGTGATCTTTCTGATTTCCGAGTTTATATAATTTTTCAAATATTCGTCTCTATATATGTGCTTCGCAATATTATATTCAATTTTTAAAGTTTTTTTAGTTGTTTTATCTTTAAAATTGTAAATATTTACTCCGCCCGTTCCGAAAACTTTAGTTACTTTATTAGCAAGTGACCAATCTCCTTCGCTTCGCAAAACTTCGTAAGTCAATTCTCTATTTTGGCGCATTGCCTTTAAGGGCGAACTGTAATTTAGAGAATCTACATCTTTATATTTTTCGATTTTTTGATTCAGTAGATTTTCTCCATCTTTTGCTGGCTCATAACTTTGTGCATGAAAATTTGAGCAAAGTGACAGTAATACAATTAGGAATAAGAACTGGATTTTTATTTTCAAATCTGCTTTTGTTTCAAATTACGGGTAATGACCGCCCGGCTTTGTCGTCGTTTCGGTGAGGAGCCCAAAGGCTCCGCGCCGGAATGCGTCAAAGGCGGCAGTTGGGAAAACGTCGTGCGAATGCAACGATGGTTTCCCAACGTCTTCGCATAGCCGTCAGTACCGTAAATTTAGTATAAATATTCTTAGAGAAC
>CAYXUO010000256.1:0-1169 GCA_964468335.1 uncultured Chryseobacterium sp.
ACTTTCCTTTCAGCTCCGGAGAGAATTCAGATTCCTGAAGACATCAAAGAGCAGCTTATCGTCGAACTGTACAACAAATAATAATTTTAATCCAATCTTTGCTCAACCAATCATATGGCAATTTTACAATTCATAAAACCCGATAAAGTAATTCTATTAAGCTCCGACAATTTCAAAGGTCAGTTTGAATTCCGACCTCTTGAATCGGGCTTTGGACTTACAATCGGTAATGCTTTGAGAAGAGTTTTGCTTTCTTCTCTGGAAGGATATGCTATTTCTTCTATCAAAATAGAAGGGGTAGAGCACGAGTTTTCAACGATTCCCGGCGTTATTGAAGATGTTACAGAAATTATTCTGAATCTGAAACAACTGCGCCTGAAGGCCCTTGGAGAAAATCAGACCGCTGAGCAGGTAGTTGCTAAAGTTTCCGGACAGACAGTAGTTACAGGTGCAGACCTGGGTAAGGCTATGAACGGATTTGAGGTCCTTAATCCGGACCTGGTAATCTGCAACATGAATAAAGACGTGAACTTCGAGATTACTTTTAATATTGAACAGGGTAGAGGTTATGTTCCTTCCGAACAGAACAAATCCGGCACAGCTCCTTTAGGAACTATTGCCATCGATTCTATCTTTACTCCTATCAAAAAAGTGAAGTATGCAATTGAAAACTATCGTGTTGAGCAAAAAACAGACTACGAAAAGTTAATACTGGATATCGAAACAGATGGATCAATCACTCCGCAGAATGCTTTAACTGAAGCTTCCAAGATTCTGATCTATCACTTTATGCTGTTCTCCGACGAAAGGATCACCCTGGAAACGGAAGCCGTAAAAGCCTCAATTCAGTATGACGAAGAAACTTTACATACAAGACAGTTGCTTAAATCCAAACTTGCCGATATGGATCTTTCCGTTAGAGCATTGAATTGCCTGAAAGCTGCTGAAGTGGAAACACTGGGTGAACTGGTTTCTTACAGTAAGTCTGATCTGATGAAGTTCAGGAATTTTGGAAAAAAATCTTTAACTGAATTAGAAGAATTAGTACATGCAAAAGGTCTGAACTTCGGTTTCGACGTTGCCAAATATAAGTTAGACGCTGATAAATAAATAATAATGAGACACGGTAAAAAATTCAATCACTTATCTAGAACAGCTTCGCACAGAAG
>CAYXUO010000257.1:0-1162 GCA_964468335.1 uncultured Chryseobacterium sp.
AAATTCCGCGCATTTTCGGTGAAACCCAATCTGTAGAAAATGTCATGGCTCCTGTTGCCGGTATAGAACAGATTGGTTATGGCTGCCGACAGGCTGTTTTGTGCCGGCTGGCCCGTCTGGAACGGAAAATCGAAAATTCTCCCTGGCCCGCCATCCGGAGAGAAACCGGGACTGTTATTGCCGCCAACATCATCATAAGCATAGATGTTATTACCACGGGTTGTTGTATAATGTGCCGAACCGTCAGAATGCCAGCCCTCGGGCGATGCATCGGTGAACCAGGGATTAGATACAATTGAGCGCGACCCGAAATTGGGACTTTCAACCGGTAAGGCAAACACATTATAGGAGGCATTGTCCGGCGCGGCAGTAAGAAACTTTTGTGTATTTTCCGGGTCAGCCTGCAATACACTCGTGGGTTCAGCTGCAGAGGTTACATCTTTATGAAAGGTACAGGATAAAGTCAGGTTCTGCTTATGCAGAACGCTTCCTGTAGCTGCATCAACAAGAATATCCCAGTATTTACTGCTGCCGGCTTCATGAAAATGAAACTCATAACATAAAATAAGATTTCCGTCCCTGATGAAGTATACCTGGCGGTGCTTTGCAACGTTTCCGGTATCAGAATCATTAAAATCTGCTACCTGATACAATTCCGGATTTTGAATGTTCAGTTGATGAAAAGCAGACTGTAAAGCTGTCTCCGGCAGCGCAATACTGCTGTTGCTTACTGGAAGACCGTAGGATTTCGCCAGATTGTCAGAGAAGTAAGTCACCTTACCATCGATTATAAGTGCAGTTGCCACAGCGTTGAAGACCGGAATACCGTTAACGGTTTGCTGCATTTTAATTACCGTGCCCCTCATGGACCTGGAATAATCTTCCTGCTGAATGACGAAACCGGGTATCCGGCCGGTACTGCGCGCTGCAGGATCTTTCCGAAGGAAATCTTCTATAATCCTTCGGTGATCCTGTGCCTGCAAAAAGCCCAGTGAGAAGAGAATGGAAGCCGAAAGTATAAGTTTTTTCATAGTCGGGAAATAATACCGAATTTACAATATTTAGCAATACGGATACTATAACCCATAAAAAAACCACCTCTTTCAAGGTGGTTCATTATATTATGTTTGTAAAGCTTTTTCGCCGCCTTCCATTCTCTTTT
>CAYXUO010000258.1:0-1119 GCA_964468335.1 uncultured Chryseobacterium sp.
TGCTCAGGTAGGTGGACGGTACTATTTCACCAATAATTTCGGCCTGAATGCAGAGGCAAATGTCGGAAATGTCTTTAATGGCGGAAAATTCGGCATCACCTATAAATTCTGATAATTTAACATGAGATAACTAACCATCCCCGCCAGGATGGTTTTTTTTATTTAATTTTTTAAAATATATGTTGTTATGTCAATAATAGTTTTAATTTTACCGCCGTTAAAAACAAACTAAAAGAAAACATGAGAAAATTATTACTTGTTGGTGCCGTGGCACTTTGTGGCGCAGTAAGCGCTCAGGAAAACTCTATCAAGGCTAACCCTGCAGCTCTTTTAGGAGGCTCGGACCTGGTTACTTACGAAAGAAAACTGTCTGATAATATTACCGGTGTGATTGGTGCAGGTATCGGTGGTTTCAAATTGGGAGGTTACAAATATGAAAGTATTGGTGGCGGTCTTCAGGGACGTTATTATTTTGATGAAGCTTTAACCGGTTGGTATGGTGCCGTTGTTGGTGACTATATCGCAGGAAAAGTTGAAATGAACACAGCTGGTTTTGGATTTACCATGGAAGGAATGGAAATGGAAGAGGCCAATTCCGATACCGACTTCTCTGCATTTGGTGGCGGTCTTCGTGCAGGATACCAATGGGTATTCGATTCCGGTTTCACACTTGATTTAAACGGTGGAGCGTCGTATAAGTTCTACGACTACAAAAATGATACAACATTTGATGGAGATACCAGTACCTCAGGCCTTAAAGGCAATGGTATTCTGCCTTCAGGATCTGTAGGTTTGGGATATACTTTCTAACCTTCACCTGCATTAAATAGGTTAACCTGCTTCGATTGAGGCAGGTTTTTTTATGAGCACAGTCCTGCATCATATGCGCGGATTATAATATTATTTTCCTTTTACTGCCACTTTTGCTCATCTGACATTTATCATGTACCTCCAGAGCGCACAGATGCGCAGTATTACTTAGTTTTGCAACCGTTTTTAATAATAAATGAAGAACATGAAAAAGGTATTATTAGTAGGTGCAGTAGCACTTTTCGGAGCTGTAAACGCTCAGGTAGAAACTCCTGTTGAAGGTTTTGTAAAAGGTGATACATTCATTAC
>CAYXUO010000259.1:0-1101 GCA_964468335.1 uncultured Chryseobacterium sp.
AAAAGGAAAAAGTGAGGCGAGCGACATTTCCCAAACTTACAAGGCTGTCATTGCGGAGAGCGGACGGAGGGAGCGACGTGGCAATCCCAAAGTATGATCTGTTAGGAGGTTAGAGCCAAGAACCAAGATTTAAATTTTGGATTATGAATTATGGATTTTGAGTTAAACTTTGTGTTCTCTGTGGTTGAATTAGAGGCAAGAACCAAGAGCCAAGATTTAAATTTTGGATTTTGAATTTTGAATTTTTTTCTGTGATCTCCGTATAAGCCCTGTGTCCTCTGTGGTTAGGTAATAAGCCCAGTAACCGAGAGCCAAAACTTTTTAAGGTGGGCAAAAATCAATGCACAAGTAAATAAAAAACCGCAGAGAATTTCTGCGGTTTTTGTGTTTTATACGGTGGGTTTTTTAGGTCCTGTTTTACATTAGAACAGAAGCCACCAGCACTCCCTTGGGTAACTTATGTGGTGACTGTTGTTGCGGTAATGTTAGGCCAGAAATTCGATTTCCTTATCCTTAAAATTTGTTCCCTCCACCAGCTTAGCCATGGTTTTTATCATTTTTCGGCGGAGTTTGGCCAGTTTGCGGATGTTCTTATCCTCACTGTAATCAAAGATACTGTCTTCAAACGAGAAGGTGTCGCCTTTTTCGAAGGTGATGTCGTTATTCTTCAACTCCTTCAGCAACATTAGGTTGGTCATGGTTTCAAGCAGTTCATGCTCCGTAAAGGCCAGTGTCTTAAGAGATTTAATCAGCTCCTTTTTGTATTTCTTTTTAATTTTCATTCTGTTCAATTATTTAGTAAAGATATCTATTTTTTTTGAGTTGCGGAGGGGATTTGGGTGATTGAGTGGTGGGTGATTGAGTAGTTGGGTGATTGAGTAGTTAGGAGGTTAGGAGGTTAGAAGGTTAGGAGGTTAGGAGGTTAGGAAGTTAAAAGGTTAGGAAGTTAGAAGGTTAGGAAGTTAGAAGGTTAGGAGGTTAGAAGGTTAGGAAGTTAGAAAGTTAGGAGGTTAGGAAGTTAATAGGTTAGTCGGATAGAAGGCCATGCTTAACCACGGAGTGCACAGCGCTTAAACAGAGTGCACGGAGTTAAGTTCAAAA
>CAYXUO010000260.1:0-1091 GCA_964468335.1 uncultured Chryseobacterium sp.
TGGTCTTCCTGTTAATTTACATCTGTTGTGTAATCTTACAGGTGAAGCATCTTTAGGCAATAATTGCAATGCTGCGTAATCTCCGGCTTCTTTCAAAGCTTTTCTTTTCTCAGCATATTTTGCTACTGTAGCCTCTCTTTTGCGCTCACGCGCTTTCATTGATTCTTTAGCCATTTTTAGTTCTTTTTAAAAGGCATACCAAAATGCGTTAATAATGCTTTTGCTTCTTTATCAGTTTTCGCAGTTGTAACGAAAGTGATGTCCATACCCTGGATCTTTTTCACTTTATCGATTACGATCTCCGGGAAAATGATCTGCTCGGTAATACCAAGGTTATAATTTCCTCTACCGTCGAATCCATCAGCTTTGATACCGTTGAAATCTCTGATCCTTGGAAGTGCAGATGCCGTAAGCCTGTCCAGGAATTCGTACATCTTGTTTGCTCTAAGAGTTACTCTGGCACCAACTGGCATTCCTTTTCTAAGTTTGAAGGCAGCCTCATCCTTTTTGGATATTGTACCTACAGCTTTCTGTCCGGTGATCGCAGTTAATTCCTCTATGGCGTAATCTACAATCTTCTTATCGGCTGTAGCAGCCCCCAGACCCTGGGAAATGACGATTTTCTGTAACTTAGGTACCTGCATAACAGATTTGTACCCAAACTCTTCCATCATCGCAGGAATAATTTGCTCCGTATATATTTTTTTTGGTCTTGCTATAAATTCCATTGTCTTTTTGTTATAAAGTTTCACCGGTTGTTTTAGCAACTCTCACTTTTTTATCACCTTCCATTTTGGATCCCAGTTTGGTTGCCTTTCCGTCTTTGTCCATTAAGGCAACGTTTGAGATGTGGATAGAAGCTTCTTTTTCCACAATGTTCCCCTGAGGGTTGGAAGCAGAAGGTTTCACGTGTTTTTTCACGATGTTGATACCTGCAACAACAACTCTTGGGTCTTTTCCTTCTTTTCTGATAACTTCCAGAACTTCACCTTTACCACCTCTATTTTTTCCGGTAGTTACGATTACGTTGTCTCCTCTTTTTATTTTAACTTTTGTCATTTCTGTAAATTTTTAAAAATTAAAGTACTTCA
>CAYXUO010000261.1:0-1085 GCA_964468335.1 uncultured Chryseobacterium sp.
GCGGATGAAGGGACTCGAACCCCCACGCCTCACGGCACCAGATCCTAAGTCTGGCGTGGCTACCAATTACACCACATCCGCTGGTTAAAAAGATCTTCTTTTCTTTTTGTGAGTGCAAATATAGAAGGTTTTCTATTATCATGCAAATTTATTTTTGAAAAATATTTTTGCCCAAATATCGGGCAGATCCCTTTATTATTACTTTGTAATCCCTATTTTTACAGCATTAATATTTACGATATGGAATTACAGGGAACAATAAAAAAGATAACTGACGTTCAGACCTTTGCGAGCGGTTTTCAGAAAAGAGAAATGGTGCTTCTTACAGAAGAGCAGTATCCGCAGCCTATTAATATTGAATTCGTACAGGATAAAGTAGACCTTTTGAACAGCTGTACTGAAGGTGAAAAAGTGAAAGTAAGCATTAATATCCGCGGCCGCGAGTGGACTTCTCCGCAAAATGAAGTGAAATATTTCAATTCTATCGTGGGTTGGAGACTTGAAAAAGTTGCCGGCAGCGATTCTTTTGAGCCTACACAGGCCTCACCGGGAACTCAGGCAGCTCCACAGTCTTCCAAGAATGTGTTTGAAGAAGAGGATGACGATTTGCCATTCTAATCTCCACTAGAAATTATTAAATCCTGCTTTTTGAAGTGGGATTTATTTTTCTGCATGTTTAAACTGGACAAACATCAAATTGCTTTCCCCGATCCTGCGCATTATCATCCGCAGGAAGGGCTGCTGGCCTATGGCGGAGATCTTTCGGCGGAAAGGATTACACTTGCCTATGAGAACGGTATATTTCCCTGGTATAATCCGGGTGAAGAAATTCTGTGGTGGTGTCCGGACCCTCGTTTCGTGCTTTATCCTGATGAACTGAGAATTTCAAAGTCGATGAAGAAAGTACTGCGCGATGAGGTTTTTACCTTCACCGAAAATCAATGTTTCCGTAAGGTTCTGGAAAACTGCATGCGTATTGAACGTCCGGGACAGGATGGTACCTGGCTTAATGAGGAACTGATTGAGACTTTCACACAGCTGCATCACGAAGGTTTGGCAAAAAGCGTAGAGGTTTGGCAGAAGGG
>CAYXUO010000262.1:0-1000 GCA_964468335.1 uncultured Chryseobacterium sp.
AATTACAAGACGGTTGGTTTTTTTCACAGAGTTCAGGACTGTGTCATAATCCAGCGGACGAACCGTTCTAAGATCAATTACTTCAACTGAAATACCTTCTTTTTCCATGACCTCGGCCGCCTGCATGGCCAGTTTCATAATCTTTCCGAAGGAAACCAGTGTAACATCCGTCCCTTCTCTCTTGATATCAGCTTTTCCGATAGGCAGGTAGTATTCTTCCTCCGGAATTTCCATCTTATCGCCATACATCTGCTCAGACTCCATAAAGATTACGGGGTCGTTATCCTGAATGGCGGTTTTCAGTAGTCCTTTCGCATCATAAGGATTCGAAGGAACCACAACTTTAAGTCCCGGACAGTTGGCATACCACGATTCGAAAGCCTGGCTGTGCGTTGCACCCAGTTGCCCGGCAGAAGCTGTAGGTCCACGGAAAACGATGGGACAGTTCCACTGGCCACCACTCATCTGGCGGATCTTGGCAGCGTTATTAATAATCTGGTCTATACCTACCATGGCAAAGTTGAAGGTCATATACTCCACGATGGGACGGTTGCCGTTCATGGCCGCTCCAACTGCGATACCGGTAAAGCCGAGCTCTGCAATAGGCGTATCGATTACTCTTTTAGCACCAAATTCGTCCAGCATACCTTTGGAAGCTTTATAGGCTCCGTTGTATTCTGCCACCTCTTCGCCCATCAGGAAAATGGATTCGTCTTTACGCATTTCCTCACTCATTGCCTGCGCAATCACCTCCCGGAAAGTATATTCTGCCATAGTTGTCTTAAATTTATTAGTGCACAAAATTACTGAATTTTTATTGAATCCATAAACAAAAAAACAGGGCACTAAGCCCTGTTGGAATATTTAAAAGAGATGAATTATTACTTTACTTTATGCCATGTTTGAGTCCTTCCAATGAGTGAAAAACCTACATAACCACGAACGTTGAGTTTGTCTCCCTCCCGTTTGATGGTACATTTATAGGTCTTGCCGGTTTTAG